>CALLYL010000694.1 GCA_937859535.1 uncultured Myxococcales bacterium | reverse complement strand
TTATCACACCGACCGCCGCACCGTCCGCTCGCAATTTGGGCTGAAGACGAGGTGCCTGGCCTCGCCCGCGCAAAACTCGGTCGAGCCCGAACCGCTCTACATTTGCAGATAGTTCAGCGCCACCAGCGGACCGGTGTTGCCTTCGTGGGTACGGACCAGGACTGCGCCATCACCGCTTGCGAGCGGGGCCAGCTCGTGGTCGCTCTGTGCCGGACCGGAGCCAAGCAGCAGCCGCTGTGGCAGACCCGAATCGCGCTTACTGGACACAAGTGACAGACCGATCCCAACCAGCTCGGTTTTCTGCGCGTCGCCTCGCTCGGACACCACAATGTGGAGACGATTTGCCGTCGCCGTAGCTCGCACTCGCTGGACCGAGCCCTCGAAATAGAAGCGCTTTTCCAGCTTCCAGCCCATCGACTGCCGATCCATGCCAATCACCCGCCCCGCCGCGCCATCGACCACCAGAAGCAGGTCCGAGGCAATCACCAGATCGCGTGTCTCTGCATCGCCCCCAGGTGGTGGCACCGTACCAATGACCGGCAGACCTTGCGGAGGCACCCGCATCACCTGCCGCGCTTGCAGAAGGTAGTCCGAGTCGCCATGGTGCAAAAACAGCTCGACCGAGCCCGCGCTGTCGACCGTCCGCGCCGCTCGTACCGCCAGTGCCGGATCGAGCCGCAGCACCATGGCCTGATCTTCGACTGCACAACGCGAAAGTACGAAGAGCTGCTGGCCATCGCTCTGAATGAGCGCACGCTCTCGCATGGTACACGGACCTGGCAGCGTCACCGTCTGCTGGCTCGCAGTCTTGGCATCGCGATCATAGACAAGCAGCGACAGCTCGCTCGCCGCCTTCGCAGGGGACGAAGGCAGTGGTGCCTCCACGATCCGACCATCCACAAACGCGAGCTCTCCGGCCCTGGGCACAAAGCCCACCGGCCCGCGCTGCTCCGTCACCCCCAGCGGACGAAAAACCGCCGGAAGCCCAGGTCGCTCGCTGGCCCACAACACATAGTGGTTGTCATTCGCGGCTGGAAATACCCGCAGCCGAGACGGCCCGTAGCTCACCACCACTTGCTCCGCCGAGGCTTCCTGCTGCGTGGGTAGCCGCGCTGGTGGAGGTGCCTTTTGACAAGCAACAAGCGAAACGACCGCAACGATGGGAAGAAGTATGCGCATCAGTGAAGGTGGCTAGTGCTAGGTCGACCAGACGGAAGCTGTGTGTCTAACAGGCGCAGGCGCTCGGCGGCAAGCTGTAATCGATCGACATCTCCATGGCGCAGGTAGATGTTGCGCAGGTTGCCGAGCATGCGGGCCAAGATGGTGTGTTTTCCGACCGGCTCGATATCGCTCTGATGAATCGGCCGCTGCTTGCCGGTCGCACGCTGCATCAGCGCATGTAGATCGGTGTGTTCCAGCGTCTCCCCGGTCGTCGGATCGAACAGCAGCGGTTGCTGGCCGCGATCACTTTCACCACGCAGCAGAAAGTGGCCCGGAAACGACACGCCCCACAACGGCACTCCGCAGCGCCGAGCCACCTCGATAGACACGATGGCCAGGAGGATCGGCAGTCCGTGTTTTTCATCGAGCACGTAGTTCAGAAAGCTCGCCTGCGGGTCGTCGTAGTCGCCGCGTGCGCAGGAAAAACCTTCGTCACACAGCAGCTCCATGAGCTGCGCTGCCCGATCACCTGGAGACGCCGAGCCGGAAAGCTGCGAGCCGATCCGAGCGGCTAGCTCGTCCAGGCGACCCAGGTAGTACGCAATATCGAGGTCTGGATACTCGGGCTCGGCGATGACCAAAGCCGCCTGCCCAAGGTCAAACTCTGCCTCGGGCCGACACACGACATGGGCAAACAGGAGGAGCCGAAGATCGTTGCCAGGTATCACGAACGCTGACGGGCCGAAGGGCCTTCCGTCTGTCGGTAGTTCGTAAGCACCGATGGGACCACGACCATCTCACGGTGGCGCTCGATGACGTCACCGGCGTCGTTTGAGACCTCGACGTGGGACAGCACGATGGTGAGAACCTCGCCCTCAGCAGGACGGACGGTGGCGACGTAGCCGGTGATGTGACAGCCGTTCTCGTAGTCAAACGTGACCCGGTGGCTGACCAGATCGCGGAGTTGCTTGCTCAGTGACATGCCGCCCTTATACCACGGCCACCGAAGCAAAATGAAGCCCGCCCAAGAGGTTCCACTCGCTCGCCGATGCCTGTACCTTGGAGTAGTCCAGTGCGTACTGCGCAAAGAGGAGCATGGGTCGCATGTCCAAAGCCGCTTGGAAGATTCGCTGGCGGTGGGTAATCGTTGCTGTAATTGGCTTTTGTGGAGCGGCGATCCTACCGCTGGGCTTTTTGACGATGAAGGAAGCCGGGCGGCCGGTCGCCGTCGCGCCAAGCACCGCGCCTGAACAACGATTGATGCTGAAGCCCGCGACCACTCCGGGAACAAGCAAGCGTGAGCCGGCCAGCCTGACAGATCCGGATCCGACCGGGCCCCATCCAGGTGAGGAACCGAAGGCAACCAAGGCCACGGGCTATGGTCACGGCACAGCCATCGGCAAGGGAAAAAACGGTCACAATGCCATTGCCAAGACAGATGACAAGCCCGACGACGCCGCCAAGTTCGCCGCCGGACCGCTCGGGCCGCCGGACCCAAGCATTCCAGCAGCGGGCACGGCCGTTGAAGGCACTAGCAAAAGCCCGACGACCACCTCCCCAGAGCAAATCAAACAGCAGCTTCCGGGCCGCTTCTCGCTGTCGGCACCAACCAAGATGCAGGTCGGTCGCAGCGAGCATGTAACGGTCGTCGCAGCCGTTGAGCAGCTTCGCGCACTGGTGACCACGGAACTGCAAGCGGTGACCGGCGAGCAAAACCCACAGACCGTGAGCACCAAAGACCTGCCCCTCAGCCGACTCCTCCGCATCGAGCTGCGCGCCGACTCGGATGCTGACTTCGAGATCCGAGCGTTTACCCAGGCTGACCAGCGGCTATCCGACCAACAAGTGACCACCTGGGAATGGTCGGTCACGCCAAAGTCCGACGGCGACAAGCACCTCACCGTGGTCATCAGCAACCTCGTCGATGGTCAAGGACAGCCGATTGCCGTCACCATCGCCCATCGCAGCGTCCGCGTCACCCAGTCCATCCTCCAGCAGATCCGAGAAGTCTCGGGGATTGCTTCGTCGGCCGCCAGTGCGCTAGCGGGTCTTGTTGGCACGTGGCTCGGATTGCTCAAGCCGATCCTTCAGCGCCGCCGCGAAGAAGACGGAAAGCCCGGCAGCAAAGCGGAGTCCGACTCCAAGCCCACCGGAAAACCCGCCTCCGATCCGCCCGAGGCCAAGCCGACCGGAACATCCGAGGCCAAGCCAGACGAACCGTATGTGCCGATGAAGCCGGAGCGAGCGGCCGCACCGGACCAACCAGACCCCGACTCGACTGCGTCCGATCCGCACTCACCCAAGTAGCTCGTTACGATTCCTGCGCCAGTACGCGCAGCTTGTCGGTCGTGGGCCTGAGCCGTCCGCTGTGCAGTGCAAAGCGAATGGTATCCCGCAACGAGTCGCGAAGCGGTCGAATCGAATAACCCAGCTCGGCCTTCGCTTTGTCCGAGGACACCCAGGTACACATGTGACCGGCTTTGGCGAGCTGCCGGGACAAGCTGGCGTGCTGGTGACGCAGCTTGGCGATGTACTCGATCACCCCCGCAATGGAATAGGCCAGCGGATACGGTACTTGTGGTGGCGGAGCCACACCCGTCACGTCCTGGATCGCGGCAAGCAGCTCGGTGAGCGTCACGTTGTTGCCGCCCAGGATATAGGTCTCGCCAGGCCGCCCCTTGGTCAGGGCCGCAACGTGAGCGGCCGCCATCTCTCGCACATCACCGAAGCTTGGACGACCTTCGACATAGACCGGCATTTTGCCGCGCACGAACGCCAAGATCGTCGACGTGCTCGACTGATAGATATCTCCCGGACCGAGGATCACCACCGGGCGAAGGATCGCAAGCGGCAGCCCCTTCTGCGCGACCTTGAGCGCCTCTCGCTCGCCATGAAGTTTGCTGCGGCTGTAGTCGAGTCCGATATCGTCCGCATTGCTCGCGGTCGATTCATCGGCCACGCGCTCAGCGGCACTCCCGCCCATCGCCGCCACCGATGACGTCAGCACTGCCTTGTCGACCTTCGCGGCCAGCGCTGCTTCCATCACAATGCCCGCGCCGGTCGCGTTCACTCGGTACATGTGCTCAGGATTGTCGGGGTTAAAGTGTGGCACCCCAGCGGTATGAATCACCGCCTGACAGCCCACGAGCGCCGCCCGTACCGAATCGCCATCGAGGACATCGCCATAGGCTTGCTCGACTCGATCGCCAAGCAGATCGGTGAGGTTATCCAGCTTGCTGCTCTTGCGGACGAGTACGCGTGCCGAGTGGCCCGACTCGACCAGCTTGCGCACCACCTGCGAGCCCAAAAACCCGGTCGCACCAGTCACGAGTACCTTCATGGTTGGCTAGTTCTCATTTTCAAAAGTGACGACGTAGCGCTCGATGACAAACGGAACGGGCTTGCCGTCCTTGCCCATCGCAGGCTTAAACCGACAGCGCGGATCGAAGCGCAAAAAGCCAATCGCGATGTTGTCGACCTCAGGGCTGATGCCCTTGAGCTTCTTGATGGCGCGGACCTTGCCTCGTTCATCGAGTTCGACCCGCATGATGACCTTGCCTTCGAGACCCTGCGCATGGGTTTCCGAGCGGGACCACTTCTCTTTCATGCTCGGACCGCAGTCATCGGAGTCCATCTCCGGCAGCTTGGCGAGGTTCTCCTCGGCCACTGGACGATACTCCGCGCCACCGGGTGCGCTCGAAGGCGGCAGCGGAGGAATCTCCTTCACCTTGGGACGCTTCGACGGATCTGCCATCGTGGTGTTGCCAGTTGCCACCGAGATGCCCTGCCCGCCCGTCTGACTCGGATCAATACCGAATACTGGCTTCGGTGGCTCTGCCGGAGGGTTTGGGGGCGGCGGCGTCGACGGCTTCGGGGCCTCGGCAGGCTTGGGTTGCCGCTTGGTGATCTTCTTGGGTGGCTCCGGCGGGGGCGGCTCCGGCGGCTTCGGTGGCTCTGGCTTCGTTTCTGGTGGCGGAGGTGGCGGCGGTTCCTTCGGCTTGCGGAACTCGACCTCGACCACCGTCGGCCCAATCTTTTCGGGCGGCTTGGCGACGAACAAATACAGCAGGATTCCGCCGTGCAGCACCGCCGCCAGCAGCATTCCAATGCCATCAAACCTGGTGATGCTGCCCGTCACGACCCGTCTGTCGCCATAGCGAACTTGGTCACGCCCAGCGTCTTGACCACGTCCACGATGTGCATGACATCACCGTAGGCGATGCCTTTGTCTCCGGCAATCACCGCCTGGATGTCTTTGTTTTTGCCAACCAGTTCGGAGATCTGGGTCTTGGCTTTGGACTCGTCGACCTTTTCACCGTTCAAGAACAGATCGTAACCGCCCTCGCCGCTGGCCTTCTTGGTCAGGGTCAAAGACAGCGTCGTCTTCTGGGTCTCATCGCCGCTCGCTGCTTTCGGCAGCTCGACCTTGATCGACGGGTTGTTCGCGATCATCGGGGCCGCCACCATCATGATGATGAGCAGCACCAGGGTGATATCGACGAGCGGCGTGACGTTGATGTCAGCGATCATGCCGCCGCCATCGTCATCCCCCCCCGACATCGTGCCGCCGGCCATTA
>CALLYL010000693.1 GCA_937859535.1 uncultured Myxococcales bacterium | reverse complement strand
ATCGCAAGGACTTGGTGAGCTTCATCCTGTCGATCGACGCCAACACCACCGAGCAAGCCATCCCCGCAGCATTTAACGCTGGCTGCGCCCCGTAATCACAGATAAGAGTCATTAAATATGACTCTTATCTGAAAATCCCCCCACAGCCTCCCACGCCAAACCACACCCCAGTGGGGCATCAGCCGCTACGCTAGTAGCGAGCGACGGTCGGATCGATCTGTCGTGACCACGCGTCAATGCCTCCGCTTAGGTTCCAGACATTGCGAAAGCCACGCGCTACAAGCTGCTCGGCGGCGGCCTGACTGCGCGTACCGTGGTGGCAATACAGCACCAGCATCGTGTCCTTCGCCAGACCATCCAAGTCCTGACGAGCCAAATCTTCAAGCGACTGATCGCCAGCGATGCGGGCAATCGTGCGTTCACGGTCCGTCCGCACATCGAGCAGGCGCAGCGGTACTTTGGCATCGAGCATCTTGCGCAGCTCCGTCACAGTCAGGGCACCGACCTTGGCTGGCAAGTTCGGGTTGTCGATCCGGAAGCCACCATTGGGACCATCGACAAAGCCAATCGCGATGCCGTTGGCCAGCCGCGCCGAAGCGCGATCGAACAGAACGGTGATGCCGTGCTGTTCCACGCGGAGGTCGCTGCCACGCGGCGCATCAAAGTACAGGTCTATCGCCTGACCGCCCCGCTGCAAAACCATGCGCAGGTGCTGACCCGGCTCCGCTTCCTTTCCCGCCTCTTTGATCGCTGCGGCCGCTTCTGCGGAAATGCTGATGCTCGGTGGGGTGTGGACGATCTTGCTGGGATCAATCCCCAGCGCGGACAGTAGCTCGCCGCTCTCATCGAGCTGACGAACGATGTCGCTGCCACCAATCAGGCTGCCCTGAAAAAATAGCTGCGGGATGGTCGGCCAGCTTGAAAACTCTTTGATCCCTTCGCGCAGCGCGGCATCGGAAAGGACATCGACATCGCGGAAGTCCACGCCATGCCCATCGAGGATCTCGACCACCTTGGCCGAAAATCCACAACGAGGCTGCTGCTTGTTGCCCTTCATAAACAGAACGACCGTGTGCTGCCGAAGCAGCGTCTCGATTTGCGAACGAGTGTCTGAAGAAATCGCCATCTTTGGTTCTCCGTAAGCGGTCAGATTCCACTCGAGCTCCGCTTTCGTCAACCACCCAGGCACTCAGGCCAGCCGAGCAACCAAGGGTAGCGACGATGCAGGGTGATCTGGAAGCCACGCAAACGCCAACTCAGTAACAGCAAGCCAGCGGTTTGGACTTATCGCAGTCGGTGGTCCATCCGATGCCGCCGCGTGAGTTGAGGCTCGTGCCACCGTAGGTGTTGCCATCGTGGGTGTAGGTCAGACAGGTGTACCCACCCGTTTGTCGGCCCAACGTGGGCAGCCCGACATAGACCACCCCGCTGTTGTTGCCACTCGGATCAATCCAGGCACCGCTGGCCGGAATCGTCGTCGAGGAGTTTGCCCGAAGGTATTCTGCCGCATGACAGTAGTGCGCGCCGGAGAACTCGCTGTTACACAGTGCGTGCGCCTTGGCTCGGCCCCCAAGCTTGCCTGTGCTGGTCTTGCTGGTAAATCCCGCAAAGCGCGTCTTGGCAGGGGTCGAGCAGCAGGCGAGTGATTTGGCTTTGTCGCAATCGGTGGTCCAGCCCATACTGCCGGAGGCACCGACGCTCGTGCCGCCGTAGGTGTTTCCGCTGTGGCCAAAGCTCAGGCAGGAATAGCCGTTCGGGGCGCGTCCGGCTTGCGGGGAACCATTATACGACGTTGAGCTATCAAACTCCGCAGAGGGGTCCAGCCACGCACCAGTCGCCGGTGGGTCGATGGGAGAGTTCGCCAGTGCGTACTCCGCCACATGACACAGGTGCGAACCAGCAAACGCCGCAGCACAAGCAGCATGCGCCCCTGGGCGACCGTTTGGGATAAGCCCGGTGTAGGTGGTCGTCGTAAATCCAACAAACGCCGCACCGTCCTCGGTATAGGCCCCAGAACTCCCGGGCGCGCCCGGTGCCCCTGGTGAACCGGGGTCTCCTTTTGGACCTTGTAGACCGGTTGCTCCGGTGGCTCCAGTTGCTCCGGTGGCTCCAGTTGGTCCCTGAATGCCTGGCGGGCCTTGGGAACCCTGCACACCGGCGGGCCCTTGCAAGCCCTGATCTCCCTTGTCCCCTTTGTCGCCCTTCGCGCCAGGAGCCCCCATCACCCCCATTGGCCCCGGAGTACCCGATTCGCCTTTGTCGCCCTTGTCGCCTTTGTCGCCTTTGTCACCCGTCGGACCACGTGCTCCTTCGGTGCCCATGTTGCCCATCGCACCGGGCTCGCCCGCTGTGCTCTGCTGACAGCCTGCGTGCAGCAGTAGTGCCAATCCACCAGCCAGCGCTACCGTCACCCTGGGAGCGTGTGTCGTCGTAGAAGAGAGTGCTTGTCGCATCGATTGATCCCGTGAAACATTCCGCATGGTCAGGTGCGGAGCATCGCCACGCCGAACGGATGCTGTCAACGACCAATTCCGAACCGATTGGGCCCAAATCCGCATATAATGCGAGGTTCGATGAGTACCCGCACCGAGATCTACCGCAGTGACTATGTGACCCTCTTCCTGGAAGGCAATGGAAAGCTCATCCGGTTCGTCCGCAGCGCGATTCCCTACCCCGACGTTGCGGCACTGGAGCTTACCTACGGCAATGCTTACGACGTCATCAAAGCACTCCACCGAAAAGATCTGTGTATGCTCGTCGATCAGCGACTGGCCACGGGACGGAACGACCCCGAGTTTGAGCAAGCCACCGCCCGCCTCCGTACACGGATGTATCCGCTGTTTCGGAAACGGGCGATCTTGGTGATGTCAATGATGGGGAAACTCCAGTTCCAGCGCTTGCAGCGAGAAGATGGCCTGGAGCGAATGGTGTCTCAGGATGAAGCGGAGCTGCTACGGTATCTGGAAGTGTGAACCGAGCGACTGCGACTCCTGCGCTAGGGACACTTATCAGCAGGACCGTTGAGATCCAGCGTCGACTTGATCGTGGAAATCTTCAGCGGCTTGGTGACCGCACAGATCGAAGACAGACTGCCGCTGTACTCGACGTGAAACACCGGCTTTCCCGAGGCGATGAAGCTCTTGAACGCGCTGCATTCCTTGTACTCAACGCACTGCTCCGAAATGGCCCAGTCCACCTGCGGACCGACTTGGGCGAGGATCTCAATTCCGTTCTTCAGCCCCACGCTCAGTCCACGCGCATGCGCTTCGGTGGCCAGCCAACGCACGAACGCGATCGAGTGATCTTTGGTGAGTGGGAATCCCGTGTCATGACCATAGCCATCGACGTTGTCCGGATCGATCCCAGTACACCCCTTGCTCTTCGCCAAGTCCATACGCGCCGCGAGCACGGTACGGACTCCGGCAGAGCGAACATCCACCCATTTTTCGCCCGGCCAGCCGTCCATGTTCTTCCCCAGCGCGGACTTCGGATACTTGCTGTAATCCGAGCGCCAGTCTTCGGCACTGCCTGCGCTAAAGTAGCAATGAACCTTCTTGCCTCGGGATACCAGGCTCTGAATCGTGGCGGTGGGCGTGTCAAACAGATCAATGTCGTAGACCGCTGCCCAGGTCTTTTCTTGCAGGCGCCCACTGAGCTGGATGTGCCACGGCGTGCCCGGTGCGATCGGCGCAATCAGCGATGCAGAGGTCGGCTGAGCGCCTTGCACTACCGCGTCACTCCCCTCCGCTTGCTCGGCATGGCCCATGGCATTTCCGGAGAGCGCAACAGCGAGCGCCCCCGCCCCCCAGATCACGCCAGACTTTGCTCTTAGACGACTCTGTGCTCTTACCCGCATCCAAACCTCCTTGGTTGTACGGACTCTCGTTGGTTGCACGGAACTCTCGTTCAGAATCCCAATCCGCAGTCTATTACCGATTCTCAAGCGCTGGTGCGAGGAAGACAAACGAAGCGAGCTAGTTTTTTTTGAAGAAGGCGGCGACGCTCGCAGACTGGGCTTTGTGAAAGGCTGCGCACTGATTGATGCGCTCCATGGTCTGCTTGAGGATGCGTGGACCCCCCGTGTACTTGGTCGAACGTCCGTCAAAGAACGCCTCTGCTTCGGCTCGCTCCGCCTCACTACAGAGACTCCCGGCCATTCCGGCCAGTCGCGCTCCAGCGTCCTTCGGTAGCTTGGCCACCAGCTCATCGAAGTGAGCCTTCACAAACTCAAAGGGCAGCCGTCTCGTCTGAGAGTATCCCATTGGACCCCATAACAGCGGCATCGCTTCATTGATGGCGAAGTCGCCCTTGAGCACCAGATCCAGTCCACGTTGCGCGAGCTGCGGGTCGCGAAAGTTCCCCAGCGCATTCAGAAGTTGAGCGCGCTGGTTGCGATCGGGCTCCGCTTTGGCGGCCTGATGAATCGCATCAAACAGCGCTGCATCGCCATGCTCTGCGGCCACCGAAAGCGCCAACCGAGCGGTCTCCGCATCGACGCTGCCGCGATTGGTTAGCCACTTTTTGGTCAGCGCGGTGGCTTCGCCAATCAGGGCTTGGTCGGCCCCCTCCCCTCCCACCAAACGGGTCAGCACTCCGCGCATCATCCGGGTGTTGTCATCTTCTTTTGGACTGCCGGTCAGACCCAGTTCCTTTTGCCGCTTCCCAAACGTCGCGATGATGTGGCGCTGATACGCAGGAACCAGTTCCAGAGGAATCAGTCGCTCGACTCCTGAAAAGACTCCGGTGGCGCTCCCCAACACATGTCGACTGTCATCCTTGGCCGCCGCAGTGGCCAGCGCCAGCACCTCTTCAGCGGGCACTCGCCCGATTCGCATGAGTGCAGACTGATCCCCAATCAAGCCAATTCGCTCCGTCTCGCTGAGCACCTGCTTACCCGGTGTAGCCGGCTTGCCAGCCCCCCCGAACGCACGCTCTTTGAGCGCTTTCAGCAGAGGGGGCGCGTACTGCACCCGGTAATAACCAATCGCATCCGCATTGACCACCACATGGTCTGGACAAGTGGTCTGCGGGAGCGTCCATTCTGCCTGCTTTCCGTCCAGAAGTTTGCACAGCCGCTGCTCTCCCTTTGGACCGGGATAGCGCAGACAGACAGGAACTTTGTAGACCTCTTTGGCTTCCGTCACGGTGCCCATCGGCAGATAGCGCGTCTGCGAAAGACTCAACTTCGCCACGCCCCCCGCGCACGACATGGAGGCCGACAGGAGCGGCAAGCCCGGCTGATCCAAAAAGCTCTGCATCGCCAAGGACAACTGACTGCTCTTGCTCCGCAGCTCCTCTGCTTCTGCCGGGGTCTTTGCCCGCGCAACTTCTTCGGACAGCTCTTGCGTCCATGCGCTCAGCAAGTCTTGCGCCGAGCCGTTCTTGTGCGAGTGGTCACGCATGTAGCGGCTCAGTCCCGCCGCAAACTGCTTTTCCCCCATCCAGCTCTCGAACATCTCCAGCACCGAGCCACCCTTCGCATACGTGATGCCGTCAAAGGCATTGACGATGTCATCGCTCGATTCGATCGGCTGCCGGATCTTGCGCGCCGAGATCAGACTGTCTGCATACATCGCGCCTTGGCGACGCTGCACCCGACTCTGCACCTCGCGCCACTCGGGATGAAAGCGACCCATGATCTTGGATTCCAGAAACGTCGCCAGCGATTCGTTCAGCCACAGATCATCCCAGAACGCCAGCGTCACCAAGTTGCCCGCCCACTGGTGTCCCAGCTCATGGGCGGCAACGGCGGCAAAGTTTTGCCGGGAACGTACCGTCTCCTCCGACGGCAGAATCTGGATCAGTCCCTGACCGTAGGTAATAAGCCCCGGATGCTCCATCGCCCCACGCTGCCCCGGCACCGCAATCTGATCGAGCTTGTCATAGGGATAGGGAATCCCAAAGTAGTCCTCTAATAGCGAGAGCAGTTGTCCCGAAGTCCGCGCCGCATAGCTTGCTTCCTTTTCATGTCCGCGCAGCGTGACAATGCGAATCGGGGTGTTCTTTTTCCCGGCCTTTCCGGCATCCACAAGACCAAACGGTCCGACGGCAAATGCCATCAAGTAGGAAGGGAGCGGCGGAGTCTGTTTGAACACCACCCGCTTCATGCCATTTGGCTCGTCATGCTCCGATTCCGCTTGCGCATTGCTCAGCGCGACATGATCTTTGGGAACATGCATCGTCACCTGCCACGGCACCTTGTAGCTTGGCTCGTCAAAGCTCGGGAACGCACGCCGTGCATCAATCGGCTCAAAGTGACTGTAGACGTATAGATCGTTGCCATCGCGTTCGCGGTATAGACCACTGCCTTCCGCGATCGGGAGTCGTCCTTTGTAGCGCAGCGTGAGCGTCCCTGCACCAACGGCAAGTGGCTTGGCAAAACGCAGCGCGACCAGATCCTTACCGACCAGTTCGACCCGGGGGGAAAGCTCACCCGCTGCGGTCTTGAGCTTCGCCTGATCGAGCGTCAACTCCCGACTCGCATGCAGCCACAGCACATCTTTGGCTTCTTCGACTTGCAGCGCGATATCGATCTGTCCTGAAAACGAGTCCTCACTGGGCCGCACGGTCAGATCGAGCGCATAGCGCGTCGGTGTAGCCGTGCGCGGAAGCCGCAAAAACGGTGCCGGAGCGGCAACAAACGCTGCGGCCTGGCTCGGGGCGGGTGCAGCGGGCGGCGGAGCCGCATGTACGACAGAACTCAGGGCCAGGGTCAGCGCAGTACACGACGCAGACCACACAAACTGACGACAAGACTTCATCCGTGCTCCTTGCTTACGGGTCAATCTGATGGGGGGACTCTGTAACGACTGTGTAGAGTCGTTGGTAGTGCGTTAGGATCGATTCGCAGCGCTCGAGCTGAGATGATCCGCCAGATGCATCGCGTGCAGTCGTTCGTAGTCATCACGACTGATTTCTCCGAACGCAAAATGCGGAGCCAGCGGTCCAGCGTGAGCCCGAAAGCGCTCCATCGCACCGCGCAACTTCGCCACTCCTTCCTCGAAGGGCAGAGTCGGTGAAATGGCCGGTGCCAAGGGAATCGGCGCGTTGACATCGTGCGTCATGAATCCTTGCCGCAGGTACTTGCGAAGAAGCAGCGGCGCGATCAGCTTGCGCACCAGGAATCCACGCTGGGTAGGGAATCCGGTCAGTGAGTAGTCGATGCTCTGTGCGCAGTGGGCAAGCGCCGCGCCCAGGCCCGAAGTCGGTTCGATCTTGGCCAGCGCCGCCAACGATTCGTCAAACGTTACGAGCTTGATCATCGCGGTAGGTTTTCCTTTTCGGGGCTGATTTCGCGCAGCCGGTAGCCCACGCCGCGCTCGGTTTCGACAAGGTCTGCTGGAGCACCCGCTTGACTGAGCTTACGGCGCAGCGCTTTGACATGGGCATCAACGGTACGGTCGGTTACGGCGTAGCTTTCGCCAAAGATCCGATCGAGTAGCTGCTGACGCGTGAACACGCGCTCGGGGGCCCCTTGCAGCACCCGCAGCAGCTCGAACTCGGTCCGCGTCAAGTCGACCAGCTTGCCTTGGTACAACGCCCGGCGCGTATCGTTGTCAATCACCAGCGATGAACGGACCGTGCGCCCGCTACTGCTTGAAGGGACCGCCGTAGGAATCGCCGCCCACGCGGGCGAGGTTCGCCGCAACACCGCTCGAATCCTCGCCACCACTTCTCGGGGGGAAAACGGCTTGAGGACGTAGTCATCCGCCCCCCCTTCCAGACCCGCCACGCGGTCCGCTTCCTCGTCCCGGCTGGTCAGGATGATGACCGGCGTCCGCTGACCCAGCGTGCGCAGCTTGGCCAGCAAATCAAACCCAGATCCATCGGGCAGCATCAAGTCCAGCACAACCAAATCCGTCTCGGGCAGCAGCGTTTCGGCGGCAGCAAGCGTCTTGGCATGCGTCACGGCAAAACCATCGCGGCGCAGCGCAAACAGCAGTGATTCGGCGATGGCGTTCTCGTCTTCGACGATCAGGACTCGGGTCACGCCCGCAGTGTACGAGAAAATGCGCCGCTGCGCCCCTTCCGGGGCGATCGAGAGGCCGTGGATCAGGCAGGGTTACGTTAGAAAAAAGAGCAGAAGTGGCGAACGGACTGGGCCGGACCAGCGCTTACGGGTGGTGATACACGTTGCCGCTCGAGCCAACCGCGTAGATGTCGGTGCTGGCGCTGCCCCAGATCCCGTAGTAGTACGGGACACTGCTCGTCGACAGGCGTTGCCAGGTCTGGCCACTGTCTTTGGTGGCATAGATGGTGATGCCAGTCGAGACGTAGACATCGTTGGCAGCCGAGCCCCACACATCGTAGATCGTGTAGCCGGTATCCGGAAAGTTGAGCTTGGCCCAGGTCGTGCCATCGGTGCTGCGCAGAACCGTGCCGGTCGCACCAACCGCATAGTAGTCATTGGCCGCGACGCCACGAATGGCGTACAGGTTGTTGGTGACGTTGGTCTGCGCCTTGACCCAGGTCGCGCCGCTGTCGGTCGAACGAAGCAGCGTGCCGCCATCGCCAACCACCATGACGTTGTTCGCGCCGCTCCCCCACACCCCACGCAGGATGTTGGTCGTGCCCGAGGTCTGCCCCGTCCAGGTCACACCGCCTGTGGTCGAGCGCGAAATCGTACCTCCGCCACCAACAACGTAGATGTCGTTACCAGCGCTCCCCCAGATGCCGTACAGGGTCTGCGCCGCAGGGCTGGGCAGCACCGTCCAGTTCATCCCAGAGTTGGTGGTCTGCACCACGGTGCCGCCGCTACCAACGACAAACACGTTGTTGGCAGCCGAGCCCCACACGGCGTACCGCGTCGCGGCGGCCCCACCAATCACGGCGGTGTTGGTCCAGGTCTTGCCATTATCCACCGAGCGGAGCGCCATCGTACCAGAGCCCACTGCCCATACGTCATTCGCAGCCGAACCCCACACGTCCCACAGGTCGCTGGTGCCGGTTCCCGTCGCTTTGGTGAACACCTTGGCGCAGCCACCGCCCGTCACGCACGCCAGGCCAGTGCCGCAGGTGGTACCGGCAGCCGCGTTGGTCCATGCCGAGCGGCTCTGCGTCGTATCGCACTTCTGGCAGACGCCAAAGTTGGGATCCGGATTGGTCGAGTTCGGGGCCTGCAACATGCCACCGACGTAGCAGCCGTCTGCGCAGCTTCCCGCGACGCAGATGAGGGTGCTGCTGCCCGTGCACAGCGCGCCGGCCTTCATGCACTTGCCCGCGCACGCCGGGTCGCCGTTGCAGGTCAGGGTCAGGTCGAGGTTGCCCGACACCTTGTTGCCATCGACATCGAAGAACTCCGCGCTAAAGGACCGCGAGCCCTGCTTGTCGAAACCGATGCTCTGCGCCTGATCAAGCTGATCCCAGGTCAGGTCGAGCGAATACGCCCCGCCGGCCCCAGCGACAAACGCGCCGTACTTGATCTTGCCGTCCAGGCTATTGAGCTGACCACCGAGCAGTTTCTGAAGGCCATCGGTGTGCGTAACGACGGCGGTAACCCGGACCGTGCCGCCCTGGGTCAGGCTGTTCACGTTGGTCCCCAGGCTCAGGATCTTCAGCGCACCCTGCGCCAGATCCGGCATTGGAGCGGCCATATCCATGGTGGTGCTGGTGCCCGGCTGACAACCGTAGCCAGCCGCAAGCAGCAGCGGCAGGCAAACCATCATTCCAACTAGCGTTCTCTTCATCGTAATCCCCCCCAAATACAATTGGTTAGCACCCATCGTAGCATGCCAAAATCGAGCTGCTTCCGACGAGAAACCACTCCGCGCCAACTACGCGGAATCACTGCGCTTTTTGTGCGGGAAGGGAACGTGACAACAGGCCGCGAGCCGTTAGACGGTCAGGCGGGCCGCACCGCTGGTGATGGAGAAGGCCGGATCGAGCGACACATCGACACAGGTCACCGCCGGGGTCTCGATCGCTTTGCGGAACGTCGGCAGCAGGTCCGCTGGGTCGGTCACGTGGAAGCCGACGCCGCCAAAGGCCTCGACGATCTTGTCGTAGCGCGTCGGGGCGAGCTTGGTCGCCGGAGATCGCTCCTCACCAAACAGCATCACCTGCGGACCGCGAATCTGTCCCCATGCAGCATCGTTTCCGACAACCACCGTGACGTGCATCCCAAAGCGGACACACGTCTCGAAGTCAAAGCCGTTCAGTCCAAAACTGCCATCACCCGATAGCACCACCACCCGCTTGTGATGCTGTGGATCGAGCGCTTTGGCAGCCAGCGCAAACGGCGCACCGACTCCCAAGCAACCGAGTGGCCCCGGATCGAGCCACTGTCCGGGCCCACCGAGAGGCAGCACCTTCGCCGCCATCGCCACCACATCCCCGCCATCGCCAATGATGAGCGCGTTGTCCGCCAGATGACCGGTACCCAGAGGCCCGGCCCCGAGCGCCTCCCCCAGCGCCGACGCCAGTTGATAGTGATTGATCGGCTGGGTGCTGCTCTGCATGTAGGGAATCAACTTCTGGTGCTGCTTGACTTCGTCATCACGCAACTCGTGACGCCAGGCCGCGAGCCGGTTGCGCAGCGCTTCGGCCTTGCCTCCCACCGCATCGGTGATCTGCCGCAGCACCAGCCCCGAGTGCCCCGCCAGTGCGAGGTCGGTCGCCCGGTTCTTGCCAAGCTGGGTGTAGTCGCGGTCGATCTGGACGATTTTGGCCGCCGGATTGAAACCCGCGCCAAAGCCGACCCGGAAATCGAGCGGCGTACCCATGATCAGCACCAGGTCGGTCCCGCGCAGCGCTCGCTTGCGGGCCAGGCTGTAGACGTTGGCATGGTCGGCGGGCAGGACGCCTCGGCCCATGCCGTTCATCATCACCGGGATGCCCAGCGACTCGGTCAGATGCCTCAAATCCGCCGACGCGTTGTCCCAGTACACCTGCGAACCGGCGAAAATGATCGGACGCTCGGCACGAACCAGCAGCTCGACGAGCTGTTCGACCTGGGCCGGATCGGCCTGGGTCCGGGGCCACGGCGGCAGCGGCGGCGGCACGATCAGCTCGTTGTCGTCGACCTGCGACATCAGGACATCGAACGGCAGCTCCAGAAAGACCGGACCGGGTACGCCACCGGTTGCAACTCGGATCGCGGTCTGGATGTACTCGCGCAGCCGCTTGGGATCATTGGCGGTGGCACACCACTTGGTGATGGAGCGCATCAGGGGCACCTGCTCCATCTCTTGCAGCGCACCACGACCGACGGAACGAACCTCGGCAGCGCCACCGAGGACGACGAGCGGTGACTGGGCTTGGAACGCGTTGGCAATGCCGGTCACCGCATCGGTCACCCCCGGACCCGCTGTGACCAACGCCACGCCCACACCCCGGGTGAGGCGCGCATAGCCATCGCCCGCATGCGCCGCAGCCTGTTCGTGACGGGTATCAATCAGTCGAATCCCGTAGCGAAGACAGCCGTCATAGATCGGTGCAATGTGGCCACCACACAGCGTGAAGATGTCCCGAACGCCATGTCGGTACAGCTCCTCCGCCACCAAATGTCCGCCGATGTTTGCTCCCATGGATGCCGACGCTAGCCCAGGGAACGGGCCTCGGTCAATCGAACACACCGCCAGCGCCGCTGGCTCGGTCGTCGTCTAGCCCTGCCATCCGCCAAACGATCGCGCAGTGGCGTAACATCAACTCGCGTACAAAGGAGAACTGCTCATGTCGCTCGTCACCCGTTTCGCCCTCACCGCCGCGCTGCTTGCCTCAACCGTGGGCAGCTCGGTCGTCGTGGCCCAATCGCCCAGCTACCAGCTCGAAGGAAACCAGCTAAAGCTGCCTGGCCCGGTGGTGTTTGAGTCCGGCTCCGACAAGATCAAGTCCGAGTCCGAATCGGCACTTGGGCACGTCAAGGCGTATCTCGATGACAAGAGCTACATCACGCTGATGCGCATCGAAACCCACACCGACTCG
>CALLYL010000692.1 GCA_937859535.1 uncultured Myxococcales bacterium | reverse complement strand
CTTGTGTTTTGCGGTCTTGCACTTTGGAGACCATAATCTCGTCGGTGGCGTGGTTCCCACCCGAACCGAAGAGTTCATGGCGGAGCTTCGCAAGACCCTGGTCGATCCGTTCGAGCGTGCCGACTTACCAACGGTGCTACGCATGGTCGATCGCTACTTTGGGGCCTCGACCTATTCGCTCCGCGAGCTGTTTCGGGACGATCAGCGGCGCATCCTAGACAAGCTGCTGCGAACCACTCGTGATGAGGTCGATGCTGAGCTGCGCAAGATCTACGACACGCATGCTCCCCTGCTACGCTTTCTGACCGACTTGCACGCACCACTGCCGCCCGCGCTGAAGACCGCTGCCGAGCAGTCCCTTCAGACCGCCATCCTGCGTCAGCTCGCGGTGACTGTGCCTGACTTTGCAGAGGTGCGACGGCTCCTCGACGAAGTTCATCGTAGTGGCGTGAAGCTCGACGAATCGGCGCTGGGCTTTGCGTTGTCGCAGCTTCTGCAACGACTCGGCGAAAAGCTGCGCGAGACTCCCGATTCGACCAAGTGCCTGCAAGCGCTGTTTGACGCGGTGCAGCTAGCGATCACCCCTCCACGCTCAGTCGACCTATGGCGAACCCAAAACACGTTCTATGAGCTTCTGCAGACCAGCTATCGCAACCAGGTTGTTCGTTCCCAAAAAAGTAGCTCCGATACGATGAGGACGATTAAGTGGCTGCGGCTGTTTGCTCAGCTTGGGGACAAGCTTGCGATCCGTTTACCGTCGGGATCCAGCAATTAGGCCACATCGATGGAGGCTATCGCTATGCTGCGCTGATGAGCGCCCGAGCCTCCCGTACTGTCCCGGCGTCTTCGCCCGATCGGGCGTCGCTGCGCAAAGCCCTGTGCAAGCTACCTAACGTCGGACCAGCCACCGCAGACGACTTGCTTCTGCTCGGTTTTGACACACCGCAGTCACTCCATGCTGGTGACCCCGATGAGATGTACCAACGGCTCTGTTCGTTGACAGGTGTCCGTCACGATCCTTGCGCCTGGGATGTCTTCGCGGCCATTGTCCACAACGCACGTACGGGTGAGTCACGCAAGTGGTGGGATTTTACGTCGGTCCGCAAAGCCCGTCCTGACTGCGTAAACTGGTCACGCTAGGTGTGTGCGGGGGAGCGGGCTCCAGGTTCTGACGAGCCAAAAGGCCTTGCACGTGCATTCGATTTGCTAGACTGGGCGAAGGGTCGTCACGCTCTTTGGCGAACTCGGCTCGAATCGCGGAGAAAATGTCATGACTAAGACTCGTCGCTCGGCTTGGATGGTTGGATTGCTCATCGGGGCCGCTTCGGTGGCGCAGGCAGAGACTGGGCAGGTCATCGAAGGCACTGCTTCTCTAGAGGAACTACAGCTTGGCGCGGCGATTCGCAGTCAGCAGGCACTGCCTGAGCTGATCGCTGATTTCGACGACAGGGTCGATGATCAAATGGTGCAGGCACTGGCTCGGCGATTTGGGGCTCGTTTTGTCGCCGAGTCGAGCTATGTCAGCCACGATCGCATCTATCGAGTGATTATCGACGGGGCAGCCAATCGCGACAGCCGGTTGCTAGCGTTGCTGAAGACGCTGCGGCGTGATCCTCGTGTGGAGGCCGCGGACCTTGCTCTGATTTACCAAATTCCCGAGACGGCTCCCGGCTCCCTGACTGTGGACGATGCGCTCGTCCGGTCCGGTTCCGTTCATCCTTCGCCACCACTGCCGACCGACAATGACGGGCGGCCACGCTTTCAGCCCAACGATCCCAAGTATCGCTACCAGTGGCATCTCGACCAGATCAACATGCCCGAGGCCTGGCTACTCAGTCGCGGCGCTGGAGTCACTGTCGCGGTGGTCGATATCGGGGTCACCAAGGTCGAAGATCTCGGTGGCACC
>CALLYL010000691.1 GCA_937859535.1 uncultured Myxococcales bacterium | reverse complement strand
CAGTAGCTGAATGGATAAACATCGACGTCACGACTCGCGGCCCACGGAAGGCAGCGGACTGGTTCGCGAGCAGCTCACGTTTGCGGACAACTCCGTCGCCGCAGCGCTCTACGGACAGAACAACGGCCACCTTCGACTGATGGAACGCCAGCTCGGCTTATCGCTCCACGCCCGAGGCAACGAGCTATCCCTCATCGGCACCAAAGACAGCGTCGAGCTGGCCCACCGCTTGATCGAGCAGCTACGCACGATGCAGCAGCAGGGTCGCGCCGTCACTACGGATGATGTCGTGCGTGGACTCCAGATGATCCAGCACGACAAAGAGACGGCGGTGAGCGACGTCCTGCGCGATGCGGTGGTGGTCGCCAACCGCAGCCGTCCGGTGATTCCCAAGAGTGTTGCCCAGCAGCGCTACCTCGATGCGATTCGCAGCGAAGATGTGGTGTTTGGCATCGGTCCAGCGGGCACCGGCAAAACCTATCTAGCGATGGCGATGGCCGTCAAAGCGCTCATCGATAAGCAGGTGCGGCGAATTGTGCTGTGTCGACCGGCGGTCGAAGCGGGAGAAAAGCTCGGATTCTTGCCGGGCACGATGCAGGACAAGGTCAATCCGTATTTGCGACCGCTGTACGACGCGCTGAACGACCTACTCGACATGGAGCGCGCCCAACTGATGATCGATCGAGGCCAGATCGAGGTCGCGCCGCTGGCCTTTATGCGCGGGCGAACGCTCAATGACTCGTTTGTCATCCTCGATGAAGCGCAGAACACGACCGGCGAGCAGATGAAGATGTTTCTGACGCGCCTTGGCTACGACAGCAAGGCGGTCATCACCGGCGACATCACCCAAATCGACCTGCCGACCCGAGGCCAGAGCGGCCTGGTCGAAGCGATGCGGATCCTGAGCGGCATCGTCGGCATCGAGTTTGTTCACTTCACCGAGGTCGACGTGGTGCGCCATCCACTGGTCGCCGCGATCATTCGCGCCTACGACGCCCGCGATCAGCAGCGGCGCGCTCCAGTCGCGGCTTCGGCTGCCGCAGCAGCACTCAGCGGACCGACCAGTGCAGAACCTGGCGACGTGGCCAAGGACGAAGACTAAGTCCAAAACATTTCGGGAATGTCAGCCCCTTCGCCCGGCGTTATAAGGAAGATCATGCTGCCCAACCCAACGTTGCGTCGGTTGCTTGTCGTCCTCGCGTTCCTGCTGGCGGTCCCGGCGATTGCGTCGGCGGCCCCACTCGAAACGGATCTTGGAGAGCGACTTTCCGCAGCCCTGGCGGCACTGGCGGCCCCCGGCGGATCCCTACGCCTCGCCTATCTGCTCGCGTTCCTCGGGGGACTGGCGACCAGTCTGACGCCGTGCGTCTACCCGCTCATTCCCATCACGATCAGTCTGTTTGGGGCTCGCGAAGCGCCCCGCGCCCAGGCTCTTGGACTCGCGGCCTGTTACGTGGGAGGCATCGCCGCCACCTACACCACGCTTGGGCTGGTGGTAGGCCTGGTCGGTGGCCAGTTTGGCGCGTTCATGACGAGCCCATGGCTGATCGTACCGGTGGCGCTGTTCTTCTTGCTGATGGCGGCTTCGATGTTCGGAGCGTTCGAACTATCGCTGCCAAACGAACTACAAGGCAAACTGTCGCAAGTGGGTGGCCGGGGACCACTCGGTGCATTTCTGATGGGACTTGTCGCCGGGGTCGTCGCCGCACCATGTACCGGACCCCCGCTGGCGGCGCTGCTGCTGTTCGTAAGCACGCAGCGGTCGGTGATGACGGGCGGAACGCTGCTGTTCACCTATGCGCTGGGCATGGGCGTGCTGTTCTTTGTGATCGCGGGCTTTGCGCTCAAGATGCCCAAGTCCGGAGCCTGGATGGATGCGGTAAAGGCGGTCTTTGGTGTGGTGATGACCGTCGCTGCGCTCTACTATCTGCGCAATATTATGCCGCTGCTGCGCACCTTTGGAACAAGCTCCTACAAGTTCCTGCTGTCGCAGTCTGCGCTGGTGGTGGTCGGCATCCTTGTCGGCGGCCTGACCCTGAGCTTTTCCGAAGGACTGGCGCGGGCCGTGCGCAAAGGGATCGGGGTGCTGCTGATGGTGATTGGGCTGTACGGCTGCGTGTCGTGGACCCTGGCTCCACGCGGTGATCTGAAGTGGATGACCGATGAAGCGCAAGCGGTGCAAAAAGCGCGGAATGAAGGCAAGCCGCTGCTCATCGACTTTGGGGCCGATTGGTGTCCGCCGTGCAAGCAGATGGAAGCGAAGACGTTCCCCGATGAAGCAGTACGTCGCGAGCTAGCCCGCTTTGTCCTTCTGCGCATTGATTGCACCAACGAAACCGAGCACACGCAGGCGATGCAGGCGAAGTATCAGTCGACCTCGCTGCCCTCGGTGCTGGTCTTCGATCGACTGGGCAACAGGAAGTGATTCATTCCCGCCAGGCGCAGCTT
>CALLYL010000690.1 GCA_937859535.1 uncultured Myxococcales bacterium | reverse complement strand
TCTCCCGGACGTGGCGCATCGGGGAAGTGTTCCTGACGACAACCATCGATCACCACGCAGCCGTTTTCATCCTCGTAGGCATTCACAAAGTGCAGCACAAAGCAGGGCGAGGCTTGGTATTCCCGAACCGGTCCGCCATCCCGGGGAATCAGCAGAATGCGCGTCTTGCCTCCTTCGACCTCATGCACAGAGCCGGAAGGAGGCCTCCCCATCAGCGTTGGGAGCATCGGCAGCGACACCGGAAACAGAAACAGAATCTGCCAGTTTGGAGTCAGCAAAAAGTCATGGCCGAGCAGTGGTGCGGAAAGCGGAATCTCCCGCGTCACCGTCAGCGCAACTCCAGAGCGAATCGTATACAGCAGAACCTTCGGATGCCGCCCTAGATAGAGTCCGAAGTTATACAGATCACCGGTCTGGGGATCGACCTTGGGATGCGCAGAAAACGGCAGCTCGGGAAGCATCACTCGGTCGAGCAGCGGCCCGCGATTCTTGAGCGCACCAAAGAAATCGTAGCGCTCCAGCGTATCAAGCGACACCGGATCAAGCAGATGCGGCAGTCCGCCCTCCCACAGCGCAAACAGGCGTCCGTGGTGATAGATCACGCTGGTGTTGGCGACGTTCTTGAGGTGAGTCCGAAAGAAGTTGCCGAAGAATCCGCCCGCCCGATTGGTGCCAAAGTTGCGATACAGGAGTCGTCCGGCGCGCTGTTCGTAGACAAACTCCGTGGTACGAACATAGCTGTTGCAATAGCGAATACAGGGGCGACCGTGGGAGTCGGTGCAACCAATGGCAAAGCGAATCACCATCCCATCGCCGTCAATCAGGTGCCCGTAGGTCTGCCCGTGGTTTTCAAACCGCCCTGGCCCATTGCGAAACAGCACCCCACGCAGGTCCGCAGGTAGCTGTCCTTCGCGTATGGGAAGGACCGCTTGAACCTCTTGCGTGACGGGCTGATGGGCCGCGACGTAGCTTTTGACAATCGCGTGCTCTGTGTTCATGCGCGAATCCAGGCGACTCAAGCTTGTTACGATTCCAGCCACGACAGCGCCTCGGAGTCAAGGTCCGCCGCGAAGTCCGCGCAGACGTTCATGGTTTCGCCCGTGCGGTGCTGGACAGAAAACGTCGTCAGCGTAAGAACTGCTCGCGCAGCCGCAAGTGCTCAGGAACAGGGAACTTTTGCAATCGCTCACGAATCGGTCGTCCGCCGCCCAGGCTGCTTCGAAAGCGCTGGAGCCGGGCGGCACTCTCGGCGATGCGGTCGCGAACGGTTGAGCTGTTCTCCGCAGCGCGAATCAGGGCTTCTTCGGCGCGCTGAAGTCGCTCGGGTTCCTGGCAAAACAAAAAGGCGTCGCAGCCCGCCAGCAGACTCTCGACCACCACTCCGCTGTCATCGGGAATTCCGAGCTGCCCGGCGGTCACGGCCTTCATATCCAGATCATCTGAGACCACCAGCCCGTCATAGCCAAGCTGGGTGCGCAGGATGTCGTGCAGCCACGTTCGTGACAACGTGGCCGGGCGCTCATCAACGGCTGGATAGACGACATGGGCGGTCATCAGCATGCCGATCCGCGCCGCAATCGACCGTTGAAACGGCAACAGCTCGACCGCCTTCAGCGTTTCGAGATCGCGCCGCACCGTGGGCAGCGTCAGGTGCGAGTCCGTCTCGGTATCCCCATGTCCTGGAAAATGTTTGCCGCAGCCACGCAGGCCGGGCTCGCTTTCCAAGCCGCGCAGGTACGCAAGTGCCCGTGTAGCCGCCGCATCCGGATCGGTTCCAAACGCTCGGTCGCCGATGATCGGATTGGCGGGGTTGGTATGCACATCGAGCACTGGCGCAAAGCTGACGTTGAAGCCGCACGCGGCCAGCTCCCACGCCATCGCTCGGCCTACCGATTCCGCCAGCTCGGGCGGTTTGTCGGCCAGATTCATCATCGGCGGCCAGACCGTCACTTGCCCACGCAGCCGCTGCACCCGTCCCCCTTCGTGGTCAATCGCCAAGATCGGCGGCAACACTCGGCGCTCCGGGTCCGGCACATAGCCACTCATCACCGCTTGAAGATCGTCTCCAATCGCCATCGCGTCATCAGGCGCGGTGAAGTTGCGACGGAAGAAAATCAGCCCGGCAAAGTCACCGCGACCAAAGCGCCTCGCCAGCGCCTCCGGCAAACGGGGACCGTGAAATCCGACGATGAACAGCTCAGCGGGACTCGGCAAGCGGCGCTCCTTGAAGATGTAAATGGTACCCCACTACGGCCAGCGTAGCGACGACAGCAGTCTCAGCACGAAGGATGAGTGGTCCCAGGCTCACCGCCGCAAACCCGGCAGCCTGGGCCGCCGTCACCTCTCCAGGGGCAAGCCCACCTTCGGGTCCAATCAGCATGCTCACCGCCAGACCGCCCGCACCACCTGCCGAGAGAGGAAGGAGCACTTGTCCAAGCGGCGGGGCCGAGCCCTCAAAGAGCAGCAGCTTCTGTCCTTCTGCATCCGCCAGCGCCTCGGCAAACGTCATCGGGAGTGCGAGTTCGGGAACCTCGGCGCGCCGACACTGCTGCGCCGCATGGCGGGCGATCTCGATCCAGCGACGCCGCTTCTGCTCGGCACGCTCTTTGGCAAGCTGCGGCACGCTCCGCTCGCAGGCCACCGGCACGATCCGGCTTACCCCCAGCTCGGTCGCTTTTTGAATCAC
The DNA here is from genome assembly GCA_937859535.1 of uncultured Myxococcales bacterium. Classification (GTDB taxonomy): domain Bacteria; phylum Myxococcota_A; class Polyangia; order Palsa-1104; family JAEUJZ01; genus JAEUKA01. Next base: position 2,302 of record CALLYL010000690.1, on the reverse strand, counting down.
GAAGTCCTGCTTGTCGCCCTTGAGCAGACCCACCAGCAAAACCAGCCTGGCCCGCAGACTCTCGACGGGAGCCATCTGCGACACCGTCAGCTCGATGGTTTGCTCACCGACTTGGGCAACCTGCGACTCTGCCGCCATGCCTTGCCCGTCTAGCAGCGTCACCAGCGCGCCGGGCCTCAGCCGCAGCACATGGACCAAGTAGTGATGCTCGGCCCCATCAAGTACGACGTGCGGACCAAGCTTTTCTCTGGGAATGAACAGCCGAGCCCGCGTTGCCATCGCCGGTTCGCTACTGGGAAAACGTCCGAGGAAAGGACATTAGCGGTCCGAAGCCATCCGCCAGCTTGCGCCGTACCACGTGGTCTGCGCTCCGACCGGCTCCAGCGGAATGAAGACACCCCACAGCAGCCGCAGGGTCCGACGAATGCCATCGCGAGAGTAGCCAAGGAAGCCCGACAGGATGCTCCACTCCAGGTCACCTGCGCGAGGCCGACCGACATGGAAGAGCGGCCAGAACTCGAACCGATAAGCCCCCGCCCGCTCGCCAGTGCCCTTGTAGTAGTAGCTGTTGAGCACCAGCGTGTAGTGGCCCTTTTCGTTGCTCCAGTGTGCGCCGATCGGGAAGAACACGGTCGTCGTCTGCTTCGGACGCTTGAAGTGCCACAGGAACGGGAACACCACGCGGTCGCGGCTCCCGTTTTCGTAGTTGCGAACCCAGGTCAGCAGCGGTGGCAGGAGCAGCGAGCGCGTCCCATGCTCATCGCGGGAGTACGCGAAGAACGGTAGCAACGCGGTGAACTGCGTCGCCGGACGGCGCACATGGTAGAACAGCGGGAACAACACCGTCGTCGAGCGATCCTTGCCACCGAAGTGCCACAGCAGCGGGAACACCACCGCGTTGTGGTAACCATCGGCGCGACGCTTGACGTAGGTCAGGATCGGCGGGAACACCCAGCTCGTGGTCTTGGCCGCGTAGTCGGCATAGCGTACGACCAGCGGCACCAGCGGACCCACGGCCGTCAGCCGGTCCGAGTGCAGGTGATGCACATCGAGCACCAGCGGGAACAGCACCGAGATCCGCCGCATCAGCGTTCGCTCGTGCCAAAACAGCGGCGTCACCATGGTCACGCTGCGCTCGGGCGAGCGAGTCTGTAGCCACAGCGGAAGCACAAAGCTGGTCGAGGTCTTGGCCTTGTCGTCGCGGGTGTAATAGAACAGCGGGAACAGCGCCGCACTGGTCACCGGATCTTGGCGACGGATATACAGCGGCCCGATCCAGAAGCGTGAGCCGACCGGGTTCTTGTTCACGCCAAACAGCGGTGTGACCAGCCAGTCCTCGGGTGCCTTGCCCCCTCGATGCGAAAAATACATGAGCGGCAGCGCCATGAAGCGATACGAGCCATCGCCGTCATTCGCTCCATAGAACAGAGGCAGAAATCCCCCGTACGTGCCTTGCCCACGACGACCAAAGAACAGCGGCCCGAGCACCGTCAGCGACTTGCTCCGCGCTGAGTCATGCGAGTGATAAAAGAACGGCAGCACAAACACCGCATGTGCGGTATCCCGCCGCGTGTAAAACCACAGTGGGAAGATGCCGAAGTCTTCACGGTCCTTGCGAATGTCCGCGTAGAACAGCAGCGCCGCCGCCCGAGTCGCCTTCTGATCTCTATAGAAGAAGCCAAGCGGCGTGGTCGCCCAGGTGGTTTCTTTGCTCTTGCCGAACGCAAACAGCGGCAAAAGTCCCGCCGACACCGCTTCGGTCTTCTGGTTCTTCGAGTAGAAGAACGGCATCAGCACAGTGGTCGTCCGCTCCCGATCCCGAACATGGAAGAACAGCGGCAGCAGCACATGCGCCGTCCGCTCCGGCGTCTTCACTCCGTAATAGAGCAGCGCAATCTGGCGGAACGTCGTGTCCTTGTCCTGCACGTTCATGAACAGCGGGAACAGCACCGAAGCGCGCCGACCCGGTCCACAGTACGAAAAGAACAGCGGCAAAAACGCTCGGGTCACGGTCTGTTCACGAGTCCCAAGACCCGAGGCATGCTCCACATACGGACCGAGCCAGAAGGTTTTGCGCTCTGGAGTGCTGCGGTACGCAAACAGCGGTGCAATCGCAAACGTCGACTTCGGCGACCGCGACACATAAAAGAGCGGTAGCAGTCCGGTGGTTGACACCTCGCCTTGCGCGATTTTCTCCGTGGTGTGGAAGAACGGGCCCACGACCAGTGCCGACTTCTGCGGTGTCCGCACCTGCCAGATCAGCGGGAACAGCACCGTGTAGCTCCGCTCCGGCGACCGCTTC
>CALLYL010000689.1 GCA_937859535.1 uncultured Myxococcales bacterium | reverse complement strand
CTCGTTCCTGCAGGCTTTGAGCTAAGAATTCACGATGCAAAACATGGGGCGATGATGCATCTAAAGACTGTGGTGAGGCTGGGGCCGCAGTCGCTGCTGATCGGTGGGCAAGCGAACTTCACTCCGAACTCTTTTAGCGGAGCCTATCTAGAGACGGACTTGGAGACCCGCTCATCGTCCGTGATCGCTGCGTTCACTGCGCACTTTGAAAGACTGTGGGCCCTTCCGCAATCGATGCCGCTGTCTCATCCGAGTGGGGTGTTGGCGCTGCTTCGGATGTGGGTGTGTTCGCTTTTGCTGTGGTTGTTTGCGCGGGTCGGACTGAAGCCTTAGTAACGCTGGGAAGCCAGCAAGAGGAGATCATCGAATGAGGCTACCTACTGCCTTGCTATCGAGGAAGCGGCCCTCTTTGTTGAGGACGCAGAGTCTCTGGACGCTGCTCTGTCTGACTGCGGCCCTGCTGGGGAACTCCTGTAACAGCAGCACGGATACTGGTCCGTCGGACCCTCCCGTGCTTTGTACGGACTGCACGCCAACGGGGACGATGGTGGGTCGGCTGCCATCTCCAAGTGGAACTGTGCTGTGGACCGCGCCGACTACAGAGAAGATCCTTCGTGAGGCCACTCCGCCCACAATCGATCTGCCACAGATTCAGCTCTACGCGGCCAAAAATGAGTTTGAACCATTTCAGATTGCGGTCCGTGCCGATGTCGCTGGCAGTGTCAAGCTGACCATGACTCCGTTTGCGCCGGCGGGGGCTGCTCCCGGAGGTGCCGCCATCGATCGCATCGAGATACGTCGGGTGGGCTATGTGAAGATTGGCCAGCCGTCCGATGCGAGCGCGATCAAGAGTGCTTTCATTCCTGATCCGTTGGAACCGAGCAAGCTGGGCAATGCAGAGAGCGTTCCGGCTGCGCAGAACCAGCCGTTCTGGATCACGGTCTACGTACCAGAGGGTGCCAATCCGGGCGATTACCAAACGACACTGACGGTCAATAGTGGCGGTAGCAGCGTCAACATTCCCATCAAGCTGCATGTCTACAACTTCGCGCTCCCTCGCCGAATCGGCTTTGATGGTCAGTGGAACTCGAGCTTTCAAGCCTTAGGAGGCAGTGCCAGCCTCGCAGAAGTGGAGAAACTGAAGACTTTTTTTTACGAACACCGCCTGACTCCGACCAGTGTTTCGTGGCCAGCGGGCCTGAACTACAACGGCGGAATCAACTATGACTGCGCGAGCGGAACCTTCAAAGAGAATCCCGCCGATCCGTACGATTTTAGCCAGCTTGGTCCAAAGTATATCGACGGTAAGAACTGGAACGGAGCCGGATTCCCATCGTTTCAGATCATGCAGTTTGTGAACAACAGCACGCCTCGTCCTGATCCATTCTGCGGGGTTGCCCGAGGTCCAGACCATTATGGAACGGCAGCGTACAACGCTGCGTGGAGCAAGCTACTATCGGCGATTGACTCCTACTTGGTGGCTCACAACTGGCAAGGGAAGGGCTACTACTACGTTCAGAACGAGCCGCAGAATCAGGCGGACGCCGACCTGGCCGCATATCTGGCGAGCTTGTCTAAGACCGCTGCGCCCAACCTGCGGATTGCAGTTTCAGAGGAGCCAAAGCCTGCGATTGCGGAGAATCCCAAAGCCAACGGGAAGAGCTACGACATCTGGATGGCGGATCTGTCAGCGTTTCAGCCAGACTATGCGAAGCTGCGCCAGAGCAAAGGGGAGAGCGTCTGGTGGTACTTCCTGTATGGCGATCTGCCGCCGAACTTCAATCCGATCACGATCGATCACAGCGGCGTTGAGACGCGAATTCCTTTCTGGGGTGCCTGGAATTACCGAGTCTCTGGCTTTGCCTACTATTCGACGACGGGGTGGGGCACGGATCCGTACAACAACCCCAGGCCCATGGGAACTGCTCAGAACGGAGACGGATTCCTGCTCTATCCACCGAAAAACGGCGAACTGGTCAGCTCGATTCGCTGGGAGCTGCTGCGCGAAGGAACCGAGGACTTCGAGTACTTTCTCCTTGCGAACGGTGGCATGCTTCCGAAGACTCCCGATGTGGCGGCGGCGGTCGACACCACAGTGAAGTCTGCGGTATCGTCTCCGACGGCGTATACTCGTGATAGCAGCGCACTACTGAACCTGCGCAACCAGCTTGGTTTGAAGATTGAAGGAAAAGTCAATGGCTGGCCGGTGCTTGATTCCAAGCCGATCGGAGCGCATCCACGTGCTCCCTATTATATCAACTTTCAAGATCCCGCTTCCGACCCCAAGGCGAGTCCGCTCGTTGTAAATGGTCAGGAATGGTTGAAGGTTGGGTGGGAGCCTTATGATGCCAAGCGCGGTTACGGCTGGTTCGGACCCTTCATTGGCGACTCCCTGATCATGAAGTATGCCTACGTGGCCGCCGCTCCGAATGAACTTCAGCGCAGCATCATCTACAACGACTATGGACGCACCGATACGTTCAACTGGGACATCGACAATGGTCGTTACAAAGTGACGGTATCGATTGGCTGGCAAGGTAAGACCTACGCCAAGAATCGAGTGGTGGTCGAAGGACAAGTCCTGTTCGATAACGTGGCAACCACCCCAACGAACTCCTACGCCGTATCATCGATCACTGTAGATGTGAAGGACGGTAACGTGACGATCGAAGCTGGTCAGTTTAATGAGTACACGATGCTGAACTGGCTCAGCATTGAGCCTGCACCCTAGACCGGCTAGATCACAAATCCCAACACCAGGATGGCGATCGTGGCGTCTGCTACGACGTGGGCCAGGAATGGTGCCCACAGTCCTTGGGATCGATCGCGCAGGAATCCGAGCATCAGCGCCCAAACGGTGGCGAGCAGCACTCCCATAGGTCCACGGGGGAATCCGTGAAGGTGCTGAACTCCAAAGGACAGAGCCTGGAGACAGATGCTGGCCGGGACTCCCCACAGTGGCCGGAGATAGGTCTGAAAGACTCCGCGCCAGATCAGTTCCTCGAGTGCCGGATTGATGATGGCAAACAAGACACTACCGCATAATAACCAGATCCTTGGCACCTGAAGGAAGGCCGAACTGGTGAGGTCGCTTAGGTTGGGATGTGCAGTAAACAGCCAAGCAGACAGCGCAAAAGGGGTCACACCACCGACGATCAGGATCCAAACGATGGGAGTCCTTCCTTTTGCCCAGGAGCTTGGTGCCAGACGCTGCGCGGGTAGGACTCTACCGATTCCCAACAGTGCCAGCAGGGCCAGGGTCATCGAGAGTTGCCAAGGCAGAGCCGCTTGCTGGGCGAGCACCAGAGCCGCAGCCAGCGTTGCGATGATGCAGCTGTGCGCATTCCCAAGCCGTGCGGCAAGGAGTGCCAAGAGCAGCGCCGTGAGGGCCGTGCAGCTACTTGCCAGACGTGCGCTGCGAGGGTCGATCGCCGCTTGGGCACCCAGTACGACCAGTGCTCCGATCGACATCAGGCGCTCGAGAGTCAAGGACTGCGAGGACGGAACCGCTGACATTGGTTGAGAGTGCGAAGGCACGCGGCATCAGACCATGTCCGGGCCGGTATGCAAAGTCCAAGTTCAGGCCGTACAAATGCCATAGCGCGGAAGTAGCTCGTGAACGATGTGAAAACGATGGAGTTGGAGCGCGTCGTGGAACAGCTTCCAGTCACTTTGCAGAAACTCCGGACGGAATGGAAAGATATCGTCTTCATCATCGACTTCTTTCAGCGTTCCTAACGCAGCGTACTTCCATGAGCCTTCGCCTTTGGGTGTGTAGGAGAGGTTCACCTTTCCAAAGCTGAAGTGACCTTGGGAGAGCGCATCAAGCCACTGCTTGTGGCGTACGTGGCCATTGGGATCGGTCAAGGTACGAAACAGGGCCATGATCAAGGTTCGGTCTGGATCGAGCAAACCGGGAACATCCGCATCTGGATTGCTCGCCAGATAGCGCCGGAACATCTGACACATCGCATCGTAGGCGGTGATGAAGTCTTGAGGATTGTTGCGAAGAATCTTTTCTCCTCTGCCGTTTGTGTAGCCCCAGACCAGGTATGGTCGATCTGGATGTCCCAGCACTGCACCATGCCCGAGCGGCAACGCGCTGCTGACGAAGAATCCCTTGAGCCGCGACATCATCGAGACATCTGGCTCTCCGTTTGCGCCGATCAGATCGTGCGCTTTGTTCACTTCGTGATTGGTTCCGGTGAATCCCTGATGAGCCCAGGTGTCGGCATACACATGGGCAGTGATTCCCAAGCGATGCAGCGCATATGGTGCTTCGTGTCCTTTGATCGCGGCGCGCACCATGTCTTTTGCTACCGGGCTGTTGGGTCTGCAGATGAGCTTGTCGACATAACCGCCCTTGGGATCCTGACCCGCCGGTACGCCGCCGTTACCTGGTAGGAAGTGAAACGGTACCCAGACTCTGGCGCTTGCCAGGGACTCTGCGTTGCGATAGTCGAGAATCTTGTGCGCCGAGCAGATTCGACGATAACTGGCACCCGTGTCGAAGCGAATCACTCCTTCGTTGGTGGCGTCGTCCACATACTGTGCAGAGTAAGCGACGATTTCGGCATCACGGTGTGTCATTCCCGCCAGTCGAGCTACAACATACGTTCCAGCATGGTGAGAGTCGATGTCCAAACGGTCCCCCTAACCGTCAGTAGCGTAAGGAATGCGCTACGACCACTTCTTCCGATCTAACCATCGCTTGGGCGGGAAGGGAAGTGGTGGCCGTAGGGTCCGGCCGTTTTTGTCTATCAAGCGGTCTTGACAGGAAGCCATCAGGTGGTCGTTCGGGGCAGTCCTACGGAACCATCCTACAGGGAAGACCGACTCTGGGTAAGGCACGGACCGGAGTCTGTTCGTACGTGGTTGGATAGGAGGATTGTTGGGCACTTCCTCTGGCCTTCCTCAACCGCTGTAGAGTCGAGTGATTCCATCGCTGAGACAGCGGCGACTTGTGCCCTGTGAACAATTCCCAAGCGGTGAGCGTGCGCGAGTGCAGCGACGATTTGACACCACAGCCGCATAGCGCGGGGGCGCTCCAACGTGTACACCGGAATGTGGTCGCGTCTCTGCCACGCTGCGGCAATTACCTGTTCCAGCAGCGGTCCGTTGAGGTGCTCCATCGCGATGTAGTAGATCCCATCGCTGGTGCTGCCACTGGTGTACACCGTCGCAAGGTTTCGATGCGACAGCCGGGCGGCGGCGCGGGCTTCTTGATGGAATCGCTGCACCACTCTGCCGTCGTGCGCCAGATCGGACCGCAGGATCTTGAGCGCGACCTCGCGATCCATCCCGACCTGGATGGCACGATAGACGGTGCCCATTCCGCCTTCACCGAGCCGCGCCACGATTGCAAAGCTCTCGATTCGGCGGCCCAGCAGTGGATCGTCGTGGGCGTTCGCGAGCTCGGTGGCATCGATCAGGATGGCTCCGTCATGCGGACAGAACTGCTCACCGACGGTCTGGCTCGGGCGCTTACATGCAGGACATACGCGAGGCTGCGGTTCGATCGAGTTTGCCGAAGGACGTGATCGCAAGAGCTTAGCCACCACCCTGCGTCATCATATCGCTTCAGGGAAGGGGCATACAATGAGCGGCTATGGGGGGGGGACTAGACCGGAGGTGGGGGAACCAGAACCTTGGGAGGTACGACCTCGCTGGGAGGCACTGGAGCCGCTGGAGGTGACGGCACGGGCGGCGGGGCCACAGCGGGCGGCGTCGGAGCGGAAGGAACCGCCGGAGCAGAAGGAACCGCCGGAGCAGAAGGAACCGCCGGAGCAGAAGGAACCGCCGGAGCGGAAGGAACCGCCGGAACCGTCGGAGCAGCCGGAACCGCCGGAGCCGCCGGAGCAGCCGGAACCGCCGGAACCGCCGGAACCGTCGGAGCAGCCGGAACCGCCGGAGGCAGAGGCATTTGGGCTGGGGCAGTCACCGGCTGTTTGGCAACAGGTGCCGGTGCCGTTCCGACCGGGGCTGGTGCGACCGGAACCATCGCGGGTGCGGTTCCCGGTGCGACGGGAGCGAGCGCGGGTGCGGTTCCTGGCGCGACCGGTGTCCCCACCGGTGCGGGCTGTGGCTTGCGGATCACCGTCGGTCGTGCGGGCGGCAGGAGCTTGAACTCAACGCGGCGATTCTGCGCTCGACCCACTGGCAGATTGTTGTCCGCGACGGGGCGAGTTGAGCCGTAACCGACTGCCTGGAGCCGGGCCGGATCAATGCCCTTCCCAATGAGGTAGGTCTTCACCGCCTCGGCTCGAAGCTGCGATAGCGTCAGGTTCTCGTTCGGGTTGCCGACGTTATCGGTGTGACCTTGGACCTCCAGGCGTACGGTTGGCACTTCCTTGAGCGCGTCCACCGCCTGGTCCAGGATCGCAAACGAGGTCGGCACCAGATCGGCCTTGTTGGGTAGGAACTGGACGCCCTCGATCTTCTTGTCGACAAAGCGTGCCAGGTTGACTGGGACTTCATCGGGGCAGCCGTCTTGATCTTGGTAGTTGTTGACCGTCTCGGCCTGCTGCGGACACTTGTCGAGGCGATCGACGATACCATCGCCGTCGGTGTCGACATCCGGGCAGCCCGAGTTGACCTGCGGGCCGATCTCGGTTGGGCACTTGTCGAGGCGATCAACGACGCCATCGCTATCGGTGTCGCTGTCAGGACAGCCGCCATTTTCCGTTGGGCCCGCCTGGGCCGGGCACTTGTCGAGGCGATCGACGATGCCATCGCCATCGCCGTCGCGATCGGGACAGCCGCCGTTTTCGATCGCGCCCTTTTCACTCGGACAGCGGTCTTCTTTGTCGGGGACGCCGTCTTGGTCGATGTCGAGTGGCTTGGCTGGCTCAGCCGGTTTGTCGGAGCCGTAGCCAAAGCGTCCATACAGGCTGGCCAGCGCCTCGTAGTCCGCAGTAAAGCTCGGCGTACGGACCTCGGGGAGCAGGACCATCCGTCCGTCGACGCGTAGACCGACCCAGCGGTTGAGATCGAAGCGCATGCCGAGGCCGGTGTGGAACGCTCCGAGCACTTCGCTGTGGAGCGGCAGGCCGGGATCCGGGCGGACCCCAATGGCACCACCACCGGCGAGGATAAACGGCTGAAAGCGATCGTTTTTGCCAAACGGCCAGCGAAACAGAAGGTGCGCTCGTCCGGTGTAGACCAGCACTTGCGCGGGTTTTTCGGTGAGCTGCGTCGGCATGGCGACGAACTCACCTTCCAGCAGGAAGTGGCGGCTCAGCCCGTAGCCGATGCGGGCACCCAGCGCGACGCTGTGACGGAGATCGCTGCCCGGGGTCGCATAGTCACTGCGCCCGAGCCCCGCCGTCGATGAAAAGAAGTGCCCACCAACGATGACAGACACCTCAAGTGGGCGCTGGTCGATGGATACCGGTGACACCGGCGGAGGCGTGGCTTCTTCAGCTCGCACCAGACTGGGGGACGAAATACTGAGGAGACAGAGAGCTACAGTTGGAAGCCCTGCGCGCTCCACAGAAGGAAGCCGCTCACTCGTCCGAAACCCAAGGCGTCTTTGCACAGCACGTCGCCGCATGCACGTAAACTCCGACCAGGCAAAAGAAAGTGGGCGCATCCTAGCAGCCGACTCGGGGCGTGTAAACGCGCTCGTAGACACCAATTCGTGGAGGGCGACTCGGCTCGGGCGCAGCAGCGTTTCGACCGAATTTCGTCGGAAATGGACGTTTTTGGCTATTTTAGCGGGATCGTGAGCCCGATGCGCAGGGCGGCGGGGGTTAGGTTGATTGGGAAGCAGACCTCGCCGTTGAGCTTGTCGCAGTCGGAGCGGCGCGATAGCACGATTGGGGTGACGATGGCGGCGGCGACACCACTGGCCCCAACGGCAGCCAGCGTCCATACCCACCACCGCGAGTACCAGCGCTTCTCGGTTTTGTAGACGGCTTCCTCGCGGCGCTTTTGCTCGGGCTGAAGCTCGAGCAGGAGATCGCGCTCGTATTCTTCCCCAGCCACAGTAGCGATCTGCCAGGTTTGTTCGAAGTACCCGATGCGCCGGACGCGGACGACGTGTGGACCGGGTCGTAGCTCCAGCTCGACGGGGGTTTCTCCTCGGAGATCCTCGTCGACGAAGACCTGCGCGGCGGGCGTGTTCGTGCGCACCTTGAGGATCGCCAACAGGGGGGTTAGCTCGACTTCCACGGCGACCAGACGTCCGGCAATTGCGGTGAAATCCGAGGAAAACGTTGAATAGCCGCGTCTGGTGACCACCAGTTGGTGCGGACCCGGCTCAAGGGCAGTGCGGCCCGGCAGAGGCGTTAGACCGATCAGCTTGCCGTCGAGCTTGACCTCGGCCTTGGGTGGCGCACCGAGGAGAGCGAATGCGGTTTCGTTTGGCTTGGCCTCGGGCGGGGCCGGAACAGTTGGCTGCGCTGCGGGCTGTTCTCGCGCTGGGCCTGGCGGCGGTTCGTCCGATTCCGCATGCGCCACTGAGGAGGCTGTCAGTGCGAGCAACAGGCCACAGATCGCCAGCAGTTGGGCCTGGCGCTGGAGCAATCTCATCGAAGCTCCCCAGCCGACGCGACCTGAGCAGGATGGCATTGCCATCTAGTTTGTCATGCGAGGCCGGTGTCCGACAAGGCGATTGGCGGTCAGCCCACAGGCGGCACTGTCTTCCCTTGTCGGTCGGCACCGCTCGTTGCTAAGCTAGAGCATTTGGTGCTGTGCGCTTGGCTCGACGAGAGCTGGGGGACAGCCGGATGGTCGGGGGAATCGATGGCTGATGTAAAGCGCGAGATCCGAACCCTAGGGCAGCGGTTGTCCGGGCTCACGGCGGGCAACAAGTACACGTTTGTCCTGAAACGACCAAACGTTCGTGTGGACGTGGTGAACGCAGAGAAAGCGATCGCACTGGCTGAGACGCAGATTGGTGCGGTCCGCAAGCTGCTCGTCGAGCTGGAGCAGGTTCGCAATGACGCGATGGCGGGGAGCGTTGACTCGGCGAAAGGCAGCATGGCTTCTGCTCGTGCGACGGCCCGTGACATCGTTCGGGCTGTTTCAGACGCGAAAGAGTTTGCGATTCGCGCTGCGGAAGACGCCAAGGACGCGCATGCCGATGTCAAAGATGCGTACTCCGCTGCCAAAGATGGGGCCGAGCACTCCGTCGGGATCGCCGAAAACCTGATCGGTGGACTGGGTGATGTGGTGAAAGCCGTGTCCGCGCTCATCATCGAGGCCGAGATGCAGGCCCCGCCGCCACCTGCGTCGGCTGGTTCAAGCAGCGCGCCAAGCCAGTAGTGATTTGCTTCCTTTTTGAGCCGAGAAATCGCTTGAGAAACGGGGAACCGCAATGGACGTAAATCAGCAGCTTGCCTCGGTCCGGTCTGACGTAGAGAAGGTCAGCAAAAAGACCATCGATGAACTGAACAAGGTCGCGGTCGAGGGACTCAAGACGGTTCAGAGCGTGACCGCTGGTGTCGAAAAAGTGCAGGGCAAAGTGGCTGCCGATGCCAAGAGTGCGCTGTCGGATGCCAAGTCTGCCGTCGAAAAGGCCAAAGCCGACGTCAAGCAAGCGGTCGAGAAGGTCAAACAGGTCGTCGACAACGCCCAAAAGTCGGTGCAAAAGACCGCAGCGTCGGGAGCACTCGGCGTCATTGCCAAGATCCAAGGCGCGGTCAGCAAGATCACCGGTGCGATTGCTTCGTATAAGGACACGATCTTAAACGCCATCGACAAGGTGAAGTCGACCGTTGCTGGTGTCGTGGGTCCGCTCATCGACAAGGCCAAAGCGGCGCTGGCCAACATCGAGGCGAGGCTTCGTCAGCTCGTCGAAATGGCCGTGGCGGCGTTTGAGGACATCAAGTCCAAGGTCGAAAAGGTCATAAATGATGTGACCACTTGTTTCGACGTGCTCAGCACCAACGGTCCTGCTGCGTTTGAGCATGCCAAGCAGGCGATCGCGGCGGCACGTGAAGCGGCACAAGCGGCGGCCAAGCGAGACTTTCAGCTCGCGGCGAGTCGGGCCGGGGATGCGCAGAAAGCGGCGATGGCGGCGGTCCACGAAGGCGAGGTGTGCTTCGATGCCATCAAGCGCCTGATTGGTGGACTGTCGGTGGCAGCCGATGGGCTGACCAGCAGCTTGAAAAGGCACCTGGAAGCGGCCCAGTCGGCAGCCAAAGAAGCGGTGGCGGCGACTCGCGAAGATGTCGTCGGGGTGGTCCAGCAAGCCAAAGCCGGAGCGACCGAGATTCGTGGGGCGGTTGACGCGGGGGTCAATGAGATTTCTACCGCGACGCAGGCCACTGCCCAGAAGCTCTCGGCGATCGTGACGGTGACCGCGAGCGCTGCGGCCAAGCAAGCGGTGGACACGGCGCGCAGCATCGTCTCGGAGATCGAGAGCACCTCGAATGAGCTGCGCGGCATCACGCTCGATACGATGGGCAAGGTCAGCGAGGCGGCCCATCAGCTAGATACGCCCGGTCCGTCCGTGGACGAGCTACACAAGACGGTGGGCGATGCGATGTCGCAGCAGGACGACGCCCGGACCAAGCTGCAAAAGATCAAGGAGCTTCAGGGCAAGCTGGCGGGGCTGTCGTGGGGCGAGCTGGGGGCGGTCGGGCAGGAAGTGCAGGCCGAGGTCGGCAAGATCGCCTCGGCAGGGCAACGGACACTCGATGCGGCGCGCAGCTTTGCGGGCAGCGTCAAGGGGACGGTGTCTCAGCTCGGTTCCGATGTGACGACGGCCATCACTCAGCGTGTCGATCAGTGGAAAAGCGTCGGCGAGTCGTCGGTCAAGCTCTTCAACGAAACCAAGGACAAGGTCAAAAAGCACGTCGACGAAATCAAGAATGAGATCGACGCGATCATCAAGGATGCTCAAAAGTGCATCGACGAGCTGAAGAAGTCCGTCGAGGACGTGGTGCAGAGCGTCAAGGATGGCGTCGAGAAGGCCAAGAACCTCGATATCAGCGGCGCGATGGAGGTAGTGGTCAAGGCCAAGAAGCTGTTCGAGACGGGCAAACAGAGCTGGGACACCATGCGCGGCCACTTCGAAAAGATGAAGGCGCATGTGCTGTCGGTGAAGGAAACGGTCGACGGGGTGGTCGGTCAGGCCGGGGGCGTGATCGAGCAAGCGACGGCGGCGTTTCAAAGCACGGTGGATGCGCCCAAGGAAGTTGCAGGGTTGGTGAAATCAGCCTCGGAAAAATTGCTCGGCGAAGCCAACCAAACCATGGCGACGGCGGCAACCGAGTTCAAGACGGCGATGGCGGGCGCGAGCAAGCTGGTGGATCTGGCGAGCTGTACGACCTCGGCATCGGTGCAGACGGGTATTTCGGCGGGCAGCAGCCTGGCCCAGAGCGCGGTAGGTGCCGGTAAGTCCGCGATGGCAGCGGGGCAGGGGGTGATGGCAGCCGCAAAGAGCGCCGTCGGTGTCTTTGACGAAGATGCGCGCAAACAGGCGGCCAAAGCGTGTGACACGGCGATGGATGCGGTGAAGTCGGCGCTCAAGGCCGTCGAAGATGCCGCCAAAGCGACCGACAAGATCGCGAGCGGCGATTCCGCAGGCGCAGAGCAAGCGGCGGCCCAGGTCGAGCAGAAAGCGGCCGATGCGGCGGGTCAGGCGGCCAAGGCTCAGAAGGAATCCGGCGAGGCCGAAAAGAACGCCAAGCAGGCGCAGGCGGACTCCACCAATCCCGAGGCGGTCGAAAAGAAGCAGCAAGAGAAGCAGGCGGGTGGCGGCGACGCCAAAAAGGACGGCGCGCAGACCGATGCCAAGAAGGATGAGGCCAAGGCCGGAGCCGAGAAGAAGGACGCCGGGGATGCAAGGGGCGACTCTGGGGATGCAAGGGACGGTGCCGGGGATGCAAGGGGCGGCTCTGGGGATGCAAGGGGCGGCTCTGGGGATGCAAGGGGCGGCTCCGGGGATGCAAGGGGCGGCTCCGGAGACGCGAAGGACGCGGCAGTACCGGCCGGGGATGCGAAGAAGGAAGGAGCCCCGGGAGGAGATGCGAAGGACGCGGCAGTACCAGCCGGAGACGCGAAGAACGGAGCAAAAGGCGCGGAGGCGAAGCAAGACGGAGTCCCGGCAGCCGACAACAAGTTGGCGGCTCCTGCATCTGACGCGCCACAGCCAGCGGTCCCTTCGAGTGACCATCCAGTGGGAGACGCCAACAAGCCGGTCCAATCGACAGGAAGTGGTGTTACGACGGAAAATGCCAAGGTGCCAGGGGCTGCGAAGGCTGATGGGGGCATTCTCGGTGGCAAGGGCGAGGCTGCTGCTGGCGGTAGCAGTAGCGGCGGTGGCGGCGTGAAGCAAGCGGCTGCCGGAGCTGGGACCGCCAAGGCACCGGCCACTGGCAAAGCGGGCGGTTCGGGGGGCATCGTCGATTCGGTGAAGAAGGCCGATCCGCAGAGCAAGCGGCCTGCGTGGAAGCCGTAAGATGCGCTGGCTCCTCAAAGCCTCCGCAGCCAGCCTGTCGCTAGAGCCGGCACCGAGCTACAGCAGCGCGGGCGATGTGGAGCTGCTGCTCCGTCGGTTTTCGACCAATCGGACGGCGATGCAAACCCTCCGTGAGGCCCTGCGCTGCGCGGATGTCTCGGCCCAGACCCACCTACTTCGGGATGAGGAAGTGATTCGGCTCGCGGCGGCGCAGATCGTGGCGGGACGACTGACACTGCTTCCAGCAACGCCCGCCCCGCTGTTCCCGGTCTTTTTCTACAAAGGCAGCGCGCAGAACGAACCGCAGAGTGACGCGCCAAAAGAAGCCAGCCAGACATCAGACAGCACAAACGACTCTGCGAAAGTTCCGATCGAGTGGGAGCTGGTGTTTTCCGATGGTCCCGCGGTCAAAGGCTTCGTCTCGGTGTTCGAGCCACCCGAGGGCAAGCCACCGCAGGAGTTAACACCCGACGGCGGCGGCCATCACAAGCTCGACGACTTCTGGCGACACGATGCCTATGCGGTCACGCTCAATGGCACCATCGAGGTCAGTGGAAAGCTCGAAGACGCCGACGGCAAAGCGATAAAAGATGCCAAGATCACCATCGAGCCTGCCTATGGCGACGCGGTGATCGCAACCACCGATGGTGGTGGTGCCTTCAAGGTCAAGGGCTTCGTCGAAGAAGAAGAGTTCGATGTCTTCATCTCGGCTGGCGGAATCGCGATAGAGGGCAAGCTTCAGGACGAGAAGGGCAAAGCGGTGGCGGGCGCGACGCTCCGATTGCTGCTCGATGGCGGTGATCTGGTGGCTTTGGAAACCGGAGCAGACGGTTCCTTTTTGGTGCCGGGCCGACTCCCTGGCGAGGGATTTTCCATCGAGGTGGTCGACATCAAGCCCGGCTTCCAAGCAGAGGGTCAGTTCGTCGATGAGGATGGCAAACCGGTCGCCGGTGCTTCTGCTCGACTCCTGTTCGATGGCGGTCAACACATATCGGTGATGAGCGATGCCGAAGGGAAGTTCAAAGTCACCGGAGTCCTTCCCGAAGAAGGGTACTCACTGGAGTACATGGGTCACTAGGTGCGACGCGTGGCATCCACGTAGTCTTTCGACTCCAGGCTGGTGCGATTCGAACGCCTGAATTCCCATGATCTTGGCTGAACGCAAACAATCCCGCACGCCTATCGCAGATTCGCGCTTCCATACATCCCGCTAAGGACGGTATAATTCCGAAACGGGGAGTAGTCGTACTTGGTTCGTCAAGGACTCTATTGGGCCAGCGCAGGACGGACGACAGTCTCGGGGCTCCTACCGGTGCTGCTCTGTGCTGTGCTGCTTGGGTGTGCGACTCATCCATGGCGGATCCAGATGACCATCGCCACAGATGCCAACAACAACTCCCCGGTTCTGATCTCGGTGGTGCTGCCCAAAAATCCCACGTTGTTCAAGAAGCTCCTCGACATGACAGCGAAGCAGTGGTTCGGTCAGCGAGAGCAGCTTCTGCGGGATCATCGTCGGGATCTGGAGGAGACCTACTTCGAGTTTATTCCAGGCCAACAGGTTCCAGAGATGAACCGCAAGGTATCGAGCAGTGTTAGCCAAGGGATTCTGTTTGTGAACTATCAGACCCCCGGCTCACATCGCTACACCTTCGACACCAACCAGGCACTCAAGATTGGCTTTGCGCAGCAGAGCGTGAACTTGAGCCAGTAATGGGA
>CALLYL010000688.1 GCA_937859535.1 uncultured Myxococcales bacterium | reverse complement strand
AGGCCAACATAAACGTAGGTTCTCTGCATGTAGTCTCTCCGAAAGAAGTTCATCGTTCTGAATAGGACACGCACAATCAGAACATGCGCTCCTTCCCAAGCGAATTAGCAAATCGTGTGCCGCTCAGCGATGTATCAGGCTGCGACGATACGACCGAATGGGCTCTGCCCACTTCCTGTACCAGATGGGACACGCAAGCTGGTCGACTCCGTGTGCGCATCAAATGGTAGCTTGGGAGACAAGTACAACAGACCATTTGGTACACCGGACGGTCTCTAGGTGAACCAACCGGTTCAGGGTACTGACTCCTTGCCCAGCGCAACCGTCGCGGGGAAGCAAAGGACGAACGGCACAAGGATTGCTTCTCTACGCCAGAGTAAGCGCAGGCGATGTTGTCGGAGTTGAACTTCTCCACACCGCAACCGAGTCGCGCTGCGGTAGGCAGTTGAAATGATGAGGCTTTCCATGCGTAGGGGTCACTTGCTGGGTGTAGGACTGACTCTGCTTTGCAGCTTGGTTCCCGACCTGGGAAGGGCAGAAGGACTGCCTTCGCCTCTGACAGAGCTACGGATAGCTGCGGAGAGGCAGGCCGATGTCGAGCCCGAGCTGGAACCCAAGCCCCAATCCGTACGTCCGCAGATCGCCAGCGCCATGAGCAAGATCGGAGTGGAGAGCGCCAGTGTGCAGAGCGAGATCAAGACGGCGATTCGGGGAGCCATCCGGGAAGAGGTTGCTCGTGAGATCATGAACCCTGCCCTCCCAGGGACAAGCGCTATCGGGAAGGATGCATCGAAAGAACAGGCCGGGGCCGAGCACGGAAACGGTGAGTCAGGAGCGTCTAGGACAGCAGCCCTTCAGTCTCAGCAGGTTCGTCAGAGTCAGGTGGTGAGTCAGGCGCAAAGGGCGGCCCGAGGTCAAGCGAACGGAAAGCTCATGTTGCCACCCACAGCAGGGTCCGCAGCAGGACAGACGCTTCGTTAGGACGGGAGGATGGCCTTGCGTTCAATCCTGCTCAGTGAGGCCGATGTTCGCTTTGTCTGTGCCACCAATCGCGACCTGGCCGCATCTGTCCGCGAGCGACATCTGCGTGAGGACTTCTCCCAGAGGAGACGAACTGAACCATTTGGTACGGACGTTGTACCGAACCGTTCAGTTCAGGAATGGCAATCCGAAATCATTCGATAAGTAGCGACGAGTAGTGCAGAAAGTCAAAGTGGCACACTAGTTGCTCTTTCCGAGAAGCGGAGACCAAGCACACCATGCCCACACACTCCTTACGAACGCTCGCACTGGGTACGCTCCTGACCTGTTTGTCGATATCGGAAGCCGCACTGGCTCAAGGTGATCAAGCGATCCCCCCCAGTCAGCCACCAAGCGCCACACCGACCGCAACACCGCCGACTGCTGCACCAGCGAGCGCGGCGGCCTCCCTACCACCGGCCGTGCTGGAGGAAGCGCAGCGCATCTACCAGATGGGGCAAGACGCCTACTCGAAGGGACGTTATGACTCCGCCTTTACGTCCTTCCATCATGCGTATCAGATGACCAAGGCTCCCGATCTGCTCTACAACCTGGCCAAGGTCTCGACCAAGTTGGGGCAGAAGGAAGTTGCGGTTGGATACTATCGACAGTATCTCGCAGGTCATCCGGCGGATGAAGTAACGGTACAAAAGGAACTTGATACCCTGCAGGGGCCAGTGGTGGCTACTCCGGTTCCCGCGACGCCTAGTGACCCGGCTGCGGAGCCCCAGATTCCGCGCTGGGTGCCGTGGGCCATGATTGGTGGTGGAGCCGGTCTACTCGGCATCTCGATCGGATTGCTCGTAGCGGGAGGCATTACGCCAGCAGACACCTCCGCAGATCAAGCCCAGCGTCGCGCCATGCTGGCAAGTGGCGGAGTGCTGGGCGGAATCGGTCTAGCAGCAACGGTTGGTGGAGTGGTGCTGAGGCTGCGAGACAAGCGGAGCGCGGCACCGAAGACCGCGCAGGTATTCCTTGCTCCATCGGGTCTAGGGCTGCAACTCGTAGGGACGTATTAACAGTGGCTCGGCGTGAAGGAGTCGTTCTCGGCTACGCCACAAGGGGAGTAATATGAGGCATATCAAATCATTCATAAGTCGGTTTGCATTCGCCCTACCGCTCGTTGTGCCACTGATGATCGCGTGTAAGGGAGAGGTGATTTCACCGACTGCGACCATCGATACCGTGACACCGCAGGTGGTCTGTGCGGTGCAAAAGGCCACTCCGGTTCAAATCAAAGGAAGCAACTTCACGCCGCTACCAACCGGTACGCTGACCGATACTCCGGTGCTAGAGCTGCCCAGGCTGTTCCTTCAGCAGCGCACCAAGCTCGATGGGTCAGCCGGTGCGGCATCGGATGTACGGATCTACGATGGAGCCGACCAGAATCATGTTCGCTTTGTCGGCCCGACGCAGATGGACGTTGAGATCTATCCCGGAATGGTCCTTAGCGACTACGATGCTGGAGGCAGCGGAACCGATCTGCCAACGGGTCTGTATGACGTGATCTTGCAAAATCCGGATCAGGTACGAGCCATCAAAGAGAGTGCTTTGGCGGTGGTCCCTCCTCCGGTTCTGGTTGCGGTCACTCCCAATCCGAGCTGTAACGAACAAGCAGCAGATTCGTTTAACGTCAATGGCTCGAACTTTTTGCGCATCGACGGAGCGCTTCCATCGGTGTCACTCGCCCCCAGCGATGGTAGCGGGACCGCGACTCTGCTCACGAGCGTCAGCGCCCAAAATTGCACATCACTACCATCGCCATCCGGTATCACGATCGAGTCGTGTACCGATTTGACGGTGTCTGCTGACAAAGGACTGCTACCTCCAGCAAGCTATCGCGCAACTGTTACCAATCCCGGTTCTGCAAGCTGCTCCAGCCAGGAGGACGTTCGGGTCGTTACGATTCCGGCACCGGTCGTGACTACAGTGGGAACGCTCGCGGTCTGTTCGATTGCGGACACCACACTTCAGATCGTTGGTCTTATTATAACCAAATTATTATTGCAAAACGTT
>CALLYL010000687.1 GCA_937859535.1 uncultured Myxococcales bacterium | reverse complement strand
CTGACCAGTCGACACAGCGGTGGCGGGCTGGCTGCGCAGCGGGATGCCTCGGCGCTGGGCATGCTCGCACTTGGGTCGGCGATCGGCTATCTGACCGATTTGATCGAGGGCACGCCCCATGGTCTGCGCGCCTTGGGGTTGGGTCTGTTGCTGTTGCTGTTGCACCGCGTGGCGGGGCAGCTCCTGGTGGGAGGTCGTCTTGCCCAAGGCGCGGTGGCGGCCCTGGCAATGCTGGTTTTTCGTCTGATGATGACGCTCATCGTGCTGGTCGCTGATGGTGATCGTGACCTGGCGTGGAGTGGGTTGCGGGGCTTACCAATCCAGCTGGTGTTGACAGCGGGGGTGGCGCCGTTCGCGATATCTGTGCTAAGCCGCATCGACGCTCGGCTGTGGTCCAAGGTGGCCAAACCGGGTCTTTGGGCATGAGACCTTTTCGTCGACGCAAGCTGCACTTTGATCTGCGGATCGGCCTCCAGACTTCGCTCGCTCCCTCGGGTGGAACGGCTGGAGAGTCGAGTACGACCTCGTTGCGTGTGCCGTTGCCGTTGCGTGTCGCGGCGCTGTTGGCGGTGGCTGCGTTTTCGTTGCTGGCCGGGAGGCTGGTACAGCTCCAGGCGCTGCGTGGCGACGACTACCTACAAAAAAGTACCAACAACTTCATCCGTGAACGAGAGCTTGAGGCGGTGCGGGGTCAGATCCGCGATCGACACGGTGAGGTGCTCGCCGACAATCGACCCACCTTCCACGTGTACGCAACGCCGCGCTATGTGTCCGCGCCAACGCTCCAGCGGCTTGGGCGGCTGCTCAAACTATCCGAAGAACAGCGCGACGCGCTTGGTAAGAAGCTAGCGGCCAAGCGCGGCGCGGATGCCAGCAAGCAGCTCCTTGTCGCGGAAGACATTACGCGCGATCAGCTTGCGGCGCTTGAGTCCGAAAAAGATCAACTTCCCGGCATCGATATTGAGGCCCGTACCCGTCGCGTCTATCCGCAGAAGAACACCTCGGCGCACCTTCTTGGGTATCTCAACATGGCGGGGCCTGAGGACCTAAAGCGCGGCTACAAGCACGGCGACTACGTCGGGCGCTCGGGGCTAGAGCAGAAGTTAGAGCAGAAGCTGCGCGGCAGTCCGGGTTTTGAGCGCTTTTTCGTCGATGCACACGGACGGCGGAAGAGCGAAAACGACCTGGGCGAGATGGCGCAGCTCGCCCCGCAGGAGATGCGACGGGATCCGCAGCCGGGTCTGACGGCAGTGCTGACGATTGATCTGGAGCTTCAGCATATCGTCGAGGAGGCGCTATCGCGACACGCCTCGGCAGCAGCGGCGGTGGTTGAGGTCGATACCGGTCGGGTGCTGGCGATGGCATCGTATCCCAGTCCCGACCCGAACCTGCTTGGTGGGCGACTGAGTCGGAGCGATGCGCAGCGGCTCGAGAGCGATCCCTTTCGGCCACTCCTCGATAAGTCTCTTCGCGAGACGTACTACCCAGGATCGACGTTTAAGATCATTCCGGCGCTGGCTGCGCTTGAGGAAGGGCTCATCGAGCCCGAGCAGAAGCAGGTCTGCCACGGTCGCTACGAGCTGGGGCGACACGTCTTTCGCTGCATGAAGGCGCACGGGCCGGTGGCACTGCATGAGGCGCTGGCGCAGTCGTGCAACGTCTACTTTTATCATCTTGCGGAAAAGGTTGGCCTCGAGCGGATGGCGCGCTGGGCGGAGCGGTTTGGCTTCGGGCAACCGATGGGGCTGGGACTCGGTGAAGCGAGCGGCTTTGTGCCGACACTCGAGTATTACAAGCAGCACGGTGGCTTCCGAGGTGGCTACGCGCTCAATACGGCGCTGGGGCAGGGTGCGGTGCGGTCGTCGGTGCTTCAGCTTGCGATGGCCTATGCGGCACTCGGCAATGGTGGCAAGCTCTTTCAGCCGATGCTCGTCGAGCGACTCGAAAAGCCATCCGGAGAGCCCATCGAGCAGTTTGTGCCGCAGCTTCGTGCTCAGCTTCCAATTTTGCCGTCGTCACTGGAGCGAATGCGGCGGGCGCTGGTCGACGTCGTCGCTGATAACAAGGGCACCGCCAGCAGCGCCTACATCGAAGGGCTCGACGTGGCGGGCAAATCCGGTACCGCACAGGTTCGCAAGAATCGTCGCGGCGAGTCGAGCGGCTGGGACGAGATGAACGATCACGCCTGGTTTGTCGGCTACGCTCCGTCGCGCAATGCCAAAATCGCGGTCGCGGTGCTGGTCGAGCATGGTGGCTTGGGTGGACACGTGGCGGCCCCGACGGCGACTCGGATCATCCAAGGCTATTTCGATCGCGTGGCACCAGAGCACAAGCCGCGTCCGATCGCCGTCACCTCGACGACGAAGCTACACACCACACTGCCGGCTTCCGCCGGAGCCAGATAACGCCGATGTCAGCGCTGCGTCGGACTTGGTCGCTCATCGACGGGCCGCTTACGGCTTCGGTCCTGCTAATCATTGGTCTTGGCCTTGTCAACCTCTATTCGGCGACCCGAGTGGCACCCAAGGGGATGTTCTCCTCGCAATTGATGTGGATTGCGATAGGCCTGCTTCTCCTCGGTGGCGTAGCGGCGCTCGATCAGCAGCTTCTGAAGCGCTTGGCCTGGCCGGGCTATCTCGGTGTGACCGCGCTGCTCGGCGCGGTGCTCGTGGTCGGCAAGGTCGTCAATGGCTCCCGTCGCTGGTTTGGCTGGGGGTCGTTTGGAATTCAGCCGTCGGAGCTGATGAAGCTGTCGCTGATTCTCCTCGGGGCACACCTGTTTTCGAGCGATCCCAAGGACATGAGCCTGCGACCGTGGCGCTATGCGCTCAAGTGGCATGCGCTGTGGATTGTTCCGGCGCTGCTCATCCTGAAGCAACCGGACCTGGGGACGGCGCTGTTGTGTGGTCTGCTTGCGCTGTCGGTGTTTTTTTTGGTGCCGCTGCCGCCGCGACTGAAGGGCTGGGTGGCGACGGTGGGGTTGTCAGGCGCATTCCTGATCGTGCGCTTTGGGCTCAAGGAATATCAAAAGAAGCGGCTGCTCACGTTCCTGCATCCTGAGCTGGATCCGACCGGAACCGGCTACCATGCGCGGCAAGCGCTGTTCGCGATTGGCTCTGGGCGGCTTACCGGCAAGGGCTACCTGCGCGGCACCCAGAACCACTTGCAGTTCCTTCCCGAGCACTGGACCGACTTCCCGTTCGCGGTGTGGGCCGAGGAATGGGGCCTGCTCGGCTGCCTGGGGCTGCTCGCCTGCTTTCTGTTTTTGATCTTGTGGACGCTCCACATCGCGGCGGCGTGTCGAGATCGGTTTGGGCGCTATCTGGTGCTCGGCTGCGCGGCGCTTTTGTTTTGGCATGTCAGCATCAACATCGCGATGGTGATTGGCATGGCCCCGGTGGTGGGCGTGACGCTGCCGCTCGTGTCGTACGGTGGCTCGTCGGTGCTTACGGTCATGGCGGCGCTGGGGCTCATCTACAACGTCTCGGCGCGGCGCTATCAGTACTAACGGAGAACGGATGTCGAATCAGTTTGTCCCGATGACCCCGGCCCTTGCCGACTATCTCACCAGCCACTCGACCCGTCGCGATCCGCTGCTAGCGGAGCTGTGTGCCGAGACAGCACGCCTCGGTGAGATTCAGGTGATGCAGATTGCCGAGCTACAGGGCTCGCTGATGTCGTTGCTCACCCGGGCGATTTCGGCAGAACGTGCCGTCGAAGTCGGGACGTTTACCGGTTACAGCGCCATCTGCGTCGCTCGCGCCTTACCGACACATGGCAAGCTTTTGTGTTGCGATGTCAGCGACGAATGGACCCGCATCGCTCGTCGCTATTTTGCGCGGGCGGAGGTCGCTCACAAGATCGATCTACGCATCGGACCTGCGCTCGAGACCCTTCGGGCGCTGCCGCGACAGCCGCTCTTCGACATC
The DNA here is from genome assembly GCA_937859535.1 of uncultured Myxococcales bacterium. Taxonomy (GTDB): domain Bacteria; phylum Myxococcota_A; class Polyangia; order Palsa-1104; family JAEUJZ01; genus JAEUKA01. The sequence continues at coordinate 1,629 of CALLYL010000687.1, read as the reverse complement.
GGCTTTATCGACGCGGACAAAGTCAACCAGCATCACTACTACGAAGAAGTCCTGGTTCGACTGCGCAGCGGCGGACTGCTGCTGATCGACAACGTGCTTCGCGACGGACGTGTGCTCGATGAGAGCCAGACCGATCCATCGCTTCAGGCGGTGAGAGCTTGCAATGATGTCGTTGCAGCCGATCCTCGCGTCGAGGTCACGATGCTGCCGATCGCCGATGGATTGAGTCTGATTCGAAAGCTGTAAGAGCTGTTGAGAGTCGTGGCCTACGTCGAAGTGGGCGATGGTGGATCGGTCTTGGGCTCGGCGGAGTTGTTGGCTTTCGGCTCGCCGTCTGGCTTGGCGGTCGAGTTTTGCGGCAGTGCTTTTGGTGCCGACGTCGACGCAGCGGGCAGCAGCCCCATCTTTTGCTTTAGCTCGGCCAGAGCCATGTCAGACGGCGTCTTCTTTGCCTCGAGCGCCTTGAAGCGCTGAGTCAGTGAGTCGCCTTCCAGCTCACCGGCCAGCTCGCTGTTGGCCTCGGTTTCGGCCTCAAGCTGGTCGATCTTTTGCGCCATCCGGTCAAACGTATCGAATGCCGAGGTATCAGATAGTCCAGCCATCGTCGACTGAATCGCTCGCTGGGCTTCGGCGCGCTTCTGACGGGCGATGAGGATGTTGCGCTTGCGCTTGGCTTCCTCGATCTTGTTGGTCAGAACCCGTAGCTGCACTTTGAGCTTGTCGACGGCGTCCTTCTGGCTGACCCACTGCTGCTCGAACTGGAGCGACAGCTCGTCGTGTTCCTTTTGACGGAACAGCGCTTCCTTGGCCAGCTCGTCGTCGCCAGCTTGCACCGCGAGCATCGCCTTGCGCTCCCAGTCCTTCGAGAGCGCAGCTTGCTCGTCCCACTGCTTCTTGAGTCGTTTTTCATCGCCAATGGCGACTGCGACCTGCTTCTTGGCCTCGACAAGCTGGGTTTTCATGTCAACCAACACCTGGTTGAGCATCTTTTCCGGGTCTTCAGCCTTCGAGATCAGGTCGTTCAGGTTCGATTTGATGAGCGACCCCAAACGAGAGAAAAATCCCATCGCTAATCCTTGTGCAAAGTGAGTTCGCCTGGTTTTCGTTCGAGCGTTAGGGTTACGTCGGTTGCGGGTCTTTGAACTTCCCGAGCCGACTGTGATGCGAGGCAACCGCTAACGAGATGTCATCAATCGTGGCCGCAAATTCGTTGTAGTCGAGGTTTTCTAGCTGAAGTGCGTCGCAGATCACGACCGCATCGCCCTCCACGCCGTACGCGCCGTGCATCATCTCGCTCGCGTTTAACTCGAGCAACGTGCGGAACAGATCCTCACGGTTTCGGTGTGGAAGCTCCATCACCTTGACCCGGAACACCAGCACCGGGCCAGCGAGTGTGATGACTAGTTTGTCGATGCCATCAAGCCCGCCAAGTACCCAAATCCCCTCTCGGGGCTCCTCACACCGCAAGTCCATCTTGAGTAGGTATGACTGAACGTCCTCAATACCCTTGGCCATCTTGCCTCCGCCGACGAAACTTCAGGGTAGAGCAGCGACTCGTACCTGTAAAGGGTTGGCACGTTTCACAAAGACTCTTGCGGAGTCGTGCGCATTGGGGGAATTTTGCAAGAT
>CALLYL010000686.1 GCA_937859535.1 uncultured Myxococcales bacterium | reverse complement strand
AGACGCTTCTCGATTTGGCCAGTCCGATCGAGGGTGGTGTAGCGGATTTTGCTGCGGCGGCTGATCTTACCTCGACCAATCCCGATCAGGGAGCGGGGCCGAAAGTGATCCGCTTTGCGGCGATGGGCGACACCGGTAAAGGCAACACCGGTCAGCAGGATGTCGCAAACGCGGTGGCCCGCAAGTGCGCCGCATCGGGTTGCGACTTCGTCCAGCTCCTCGGCGACAACATCTACGAAAGCGGCGTCACCAGCGTCACTGACGCGCAGTGGCAGACCAAATTCGAGAAGCCGTACATGGCAATCAGCCAGCCCTTCTACGTGGTCCTTGGCAACCATGACTACGGCGGCAACGGTGCCGGCACTGAGTTCGACAAGGCCAAGTGGGAGATTCTTTATACCGCTAGCTCGATGAAGTGGAAGCTGCCGGCCAATCACTACCGACGAACCGTCGAAAACACCGACTTCTTCGCACTCGATACCAACCTGATGATGTTTGGCCGTGAGGTCGACAAACAGAAGGAGTCGATGAAGAACTGGCTGGCATCGTCGACAGCAACCTGGAAGATTGCGCTGGGCCATCATCCGTACCTGTCAAACGGTCCCCACGGTAACGCGGGCAGCTATGACGGACTACCGGGCGTACCGATCGCCAACGGCAAAGGCGTCAAAGACTTCTTCGACGAAAACGTCTGCGGCAAGGTCGATCTGTACTTGTGCGGACACGATCACAGTCGGCAGTGGCTGGTCGAAACCTGCAAAGGCACCGAGCTGGCCGTCTCTGGAGCCGGATCGAGCGGAACCGACCTCAAGGGCAAAAACGCGAGTCGCTGGCAATCCAACTCGATTGGCTTCCTGTACGTGACCATCACCGGTAGGCAGCTCGTCGCTGAGTTCATCGACACCACCGGCAAGGTCGAGTTCACCCGCACACTCAACAAGTGACGACTCATGGGGATGGGCGGCGGCTCGAAGGACATCGACTTCACCTGGGGCTTTGACAAGTAATCTCCGCCCCAGCGACGGTGGGATGCATTACGCCGCTTGTTTGAGCTGCGGCACTCGCGGCAGGTGCAGTGCAAAGGTCGACCCTTGACCGGGCGCGCTCTCGACGGTGATCTTGCCGCCGAGGGAGCGTGTCAGCTCGCGACAAATCGATAGCCCCAGCCCGGTGCCACGTCCCCGGCCTTTGGTCGTGTAAAACGGCTCGAAGATGCGTTGTAGGTCTTCGCTGGGAATTCCTGTTCCTTCATCTCGAACCGCGATCACAATCCGGTCACCATCGGTCTTCGCCGACACAAAGATCCGCCCGGAGCCAAGGCTGGCAGGGTCTGATTGCTGCGCCGTGGTCGCATCCATGGCATTGGTGAGAAGGTTGATGAGGATCTGGCGAAGCAAGCCGGGATCGGTCTGCACCAGCTCGGCATCGGGGCTGACCTCTGTGATGATGCGTAGCCCGGGTCGCCGCAGCGCACTGGTCGTCACCCGCACCGCTTCTTCCACCAGCCGTCGCACATCCGAGGCGACGATGCTCGGCTGGCCCGCCCGGGTGTGATCCAGATAGTCCCGAATGATCTTCGAGACCCGACCCAGCTCGCTCGTTGCCACTTGCAGACGGTCGCGCAGCCCCATCGGTAGCTCGCGATCAAACGCCGCGAGCTGCAGGTGTCCCGAGACAGCGGCCAGTGGAGTTCCAATCTCATGTGCAAGCTGCGCCGCCAGTTGTCCCAGTGCCGCCAGTCGTTCCTTGTCGCCCAGCTCGCGCTGCATCTGGAGCAGGATCTGGTTGAGCTGCTGGAGCGCTTCGTTTTTGCTCTGCAAGTCCCGAGTCGCCGCCAAAATGTCGTCCGCCAGTCGCGAATTGAGTCCGCGAATCTCTTCATCCGCTTTGGCGAGCCGATCGAGCATTGCGTTAAAGCCATGCGCCAGCTTGCCAATCTCGTCGGTCTGCCCAAATCCGACCCGCCGCTGAAGGTTGCCCTGCTCGACCTCTCGCATGGCTTGCGCCAGCTCTGAAACGGGCCGTGCCACCACCCGGTTTACGATCGCCACCGTCGCCAGGAGCAGCACCAAAAGCGCCCCCAGCGCCGTCACCGCCGAGATGCCCATCTGGTCGCTCAGCACCTGATCGTAGCGATCCAGCGGCACGGTCACCCGCAGCTTGCCTCGCTGCGGCCCCATGGGATCCAGATCGGCCAGAGCCGTCACACAGCGCTGACACATCGACGGGCCTTCGCTGGTTTTGATGCTACGACTCGGCTTCCCGAGCGGCTCTTGAGGCGTGGGAAATGCCTGCGCCCAGCGCGACGATGGACCGCGATCGGGCAAGCGCCACAGGGGCTCGACTCCGCGCAGCATGGGAGGACGGCTCGGCTGTCCGCGATCCCACAGCGCCCGTCGTGCTTCGTAGGCCAGCGCCCGCTCCGAACGCGGTTTGCGGGGTCGCTCTGGGTGCGAGATCTCCGCCCCACCCGTCTGAGGCAGCACGATCTGAATCTTGTCACCCGATTCACTATCAACCAGCAGCGATAGCTCGAAAATGCGATGTCGCCCACGCAGGGCTTCGAGCCGCGCCTTGACTTCATCGTCGGACCGCTCGTGCTTCAGGTAGTCTTCCAGGTTCGTGGCCAGGTCTTGCGCTGTGGCCTCGGCCTCGCGACGCATGTGGTCGTCAACGCGACGCTTGAGCAGCACCCGCCCCGCCAGCGTACTCGTCACCAGGACGAGGAGCAGCAGCACCGACAGAAGTCCGATGAGCTTGCTCCGTATGCTCAAACTAGGCAGCACCCCGCGACTTTACCCCAAAAGCCAACGCACACTCGGCCCATCGGGATTGGTTACTTCCGCTCTCCGTGCGATGGGTGCTGGCCAGAGACGGCTCGATCACGGTGCGCGCCAAGAAGGAAACGACCGGCACCGCGACACCATCCCCAACCAGGTGATAGGCATCGTTATACCTCTCGGGCAACGGATACTCCTCGGGGAGACCCATCAGGCGAGCGGCTTCGCGAGGAGACAGCAGGCGACTGCGTACCCGCTTCCCATCCACCACCAAGATGATCTGACGGCTGGAGCCTCCTGCGGGGGTGCGTAGACAGCCGGCGACTTCATCGAAACGGACCTCTGCACGTTGACCGCGCTGGGTGCCGTCCAGTAGTGGCCGCGTCCGTTTGTAGATGGTTCCGACCCGCCTGCCCGATTGAAGCTGAGCCTGCGCCACTTTCTGCTGGTGAAGCGGTGACATCAACTGGAGCAGCCGCGCCGTCTGTGCCGGACTGTGCCAAGCCACGCCGTGCGGCTCGTCTTCGACGAGCGACGATAGTTTCGCTCGATGCAGTGTCGGCACGGGAGGAGTCAGCCATCGCCACGCGGCCCGCGCCTGCGAAGTGAGTCGATCAAAAGCGAGTCGCAACGAACTCGGATGCCACTTCTCACAAGGCCCATTGCCCACCACATCGCTTGCCGGCAGCGCCGACGGTCCGAACGCCACGACAAACAATCGAGGCCGACTTTGCGGCACAAAGAGCTGTGCATCGATCACCAGCGGTGCGAACTCATATCCCAGCTCGGCCAAGGACTCGCACAACAGCGCCAAGTCGGCGCCCTGTTTCGAGGTAATCGCCCCTTTGACGTTCTCCAGCACGATCATCCGTGGGGCTCGGCCTTCCCGATGGAGACCCTGCATCAGCCCCCAAAATCCCCAAAACGTCCCTGAGCGTCTGCCCTCAAGTCCCTGATAATGCCCGGCCAGCGACAAGTCCTGACAAGGGAACGAGGCCCACGCCAGGTCCGCCTGGCCTGGCAGCTCCGCTGTGGTCACACAACCGACGTCGCCTACATGTAGTTCGTCGGCGACTCCAAACGCAGCACGGTACGCAGCCGCTTTGGCATGATCAATGTCGTTGGCAAACAGACAGTCCCAGCCTAGACCGAGCCCAAGCCGAGCCATGCCGCCACCAGCGAAGAACTCGTAAAACGCCCGGCCTGTGCCGTTACCAGTCATGGAAAAGACCCCTACCACAAAACCCAAGCGGCACTTGCCTCCAAAGGTTCACCTGGGGATGATGGCGGCCCAGCGGAGGAACCCTGATGAGACGAGCAATTTGTGCGATGGCGATGGCCCTGGCGTTCGCGACGATGAGCCCAGCCCGTGCCGAGGTGAAGCAAAAGGAAATCGAGTACAAGCTGGGGCAAACCACGCTCCAAGGCTTTGTGGCGTGGGATGATGCACAGAAGGGCAAGCGCCCCGGCGTGGTGATCGTGCACGAGTGGTGGGGACACAATCAGCACGCCCGCAACCAAGCGATTCGGCTGGCGCAGGCTGGTTACGTTGGTTTTGCGCTCGACATGTTCGGGAAAGGCAAGCTGGCCAAGCACCCCGAGGATGCTCGTGCGTTTGTCGCCGAAGCGACCAAAGATCCCGCACAGGCCAAAGCTCGCTTTACGGCGGCTGTCGCCCAGCTCAAGGCAGTTCCACAGGTTGACCCGGGCAAGCTTGCCGCAATCGGCTACTGCTTCGGCGGAGGCATCGTGCTCGACATGGCCCGCTCGGGAGAAGACCTGGCCGCGATCGGCACCTTCCATGGCTCGCTGTCATCGAAGCTGGTCGCCAAGAAGGGATTTAGGCCGCGAGTCCTGGTGATGACCGGTGCCGACGACCCCATGATTGGCCCTGACCAAGTGACCGCCTTCCGCAAAGAGCTGACCGACGCGGGCGCTCGATTCGACATCGTAAGCTACCCCGGCGCCAAGCATGGCTTCACCAACCCCGACGCCGACAAGGCTGGTATTCCCGGCCTCGGCTACAGCGCCAGCGCCGACAAGGACTCGTGGGCAGCGCTCCTCAAGATGCTAAGCGAAGTGTTCCCGTCGTCTCCCGCGCACTAGATTTGCCCGATTCCACGAAGCCGGATTCTTCCGAACTCCCTCTCTCAGAGCCCGCTCGCGATAACCGCTTGCTTGCAAGCGACCGACTGGAGAATACTGCCCGGCCATGCAGACCGAAGCGGAGACAGCTCAGTTCGGCGCGGCCCCATACCTTCGCGGACTCGACGGTATCGTGGGTCAAGACGCGGTGGTGGCAGTGCTACGGAGCGCCATCGCCGCTGGGCGTCCGCACCACGCCTATCTATTCGATGGGCCCGAGGGCGTTGGCAAAGCCACGACTGCGCGTGCACTGATGGCCGCACTCAACTGTCAGGCTCCGCCACGGGCCGGGGACGCCTGTGGCCGCTGCGATTCGTGCAGCAAGGTCGCGTCTGGCAGTCACCCCGACTTCATCATCGTCACGATGGAACTGGCCGGCCTGGCCGACGAAATCGAACGACTACTCAAGCGCTTGACCTTTCGCCCGGTTGAGGGTCGCGCCCAGGTGATCCTGATTGATCCGGCGGATCAGCTCACGGCCCCCACGGCACTGGTGGCGGCCAACCGTCTGCTGAAGACGCTGGAGGAACCACGACCCGATACCCACTTCGTATTGGTGTCAACGTGTGCCAGCGGACTGCTTCAGACGATTCGGTCACGCTGTCAGCGACTGCGCTTTGTACCGCTCGCCGATGAAGTGATTGCACAGACGCTGATGACGCAGTTCTCGCTCGACGAAGCGATGGCGAAGTCGATGACAGCGCTTTCGCAAGGAAGCCTCGGTCGGGCCGTGCGCTGTGCCCAGGATCCGGAAACGCTCCAGCGTCGGCAGCGAGAGGCCGAGGAGCTTCTCACAGCGGCACGGGGCGGACGGGCGGGAGACATCTGCCAGCGAGCCAGCGAGATTGGGGCCGACCGAGACGAAGCCGTCGAGGTGCTGGAGCTATTGTGGCTGCGGCTTCACGGCGATCTTAGACGACATGGATTGGCTGGTGCGTTGCCGCTGGCGCAAAAGACAGCCGAGGCGCTGCGGGTGGTGCGGGAAACCCAGACCGCCATCCGTCGCTATACCAGCGCCCCGCTTTCGATAGAACGACTCGGACGGCACCTACATAGCGCGCTGGCACGCAGCGTTCAAACCGATGCGGGTCAGGGAAGGAGTGCGCGATGAGTGACAAACCGGCAGCCCCTACTGGCAAGCCTCCGTCGGAGCCAACGCCTCGCAACGAGGGGCCGAGACCCGATGGTCCACGGGGTGATGGTCCACGGGGTGACGGTTCTCGCACCGAAGCGCCACGGGGTGACACGCCCCAGAGTGACCGGGCACCGGGAGGCGACCGGGGTCGACGCCAGCGTGGCGGTCGTGGCGGTCGCGGCGGCCGTCCCGATGCTCCCCGAGGAGATCGACCTCGTGGCAATGAGCCACCACGCAGCGGCGAACCAGGCAACAAGCCACGCAGCGGCGAACCGCAACGACCCCCCAAGCAAGGACGACCCGAGGGTGGACCAAGTCAGCACGCTGCGTCTCAGCCTGGCGGCGGGGAGCAGCGCCGAGGCCAACCGCCCCGCAGTGCTCGCTCGGGAGGCCAAGGTCGGCCAGAGCCGCGCAACGAACGGCGCAGTGAGCAACGCAACGTCAAGCAGAACGAGCCGCAGCGACCGCCCCGCGGGGATCAGCCCGCAGCGGCAGCGAACGCCAAGCTCGACTCGGGACGCAGCGGAGGGACGCCATCATCACCGTCCACACTGAGCGGCAGCCCATCCGAACCAGGTGAGCGCCGTCGGCGTCGCCGTCGTGGCCGTGGCGGTCGTGGCAGCGAACGCTCGATACCGGGAGAAGACAGCGGCACTTCGATTCCACCGTTGGGCGAGCCATCTGGCCTAGATAGTCAACGGGTGCTGCTGCCCACCACGCCAGCCCCGATTCAGGTGCCGGCCCCCTCGCGTTCGACCACGAGAAGTCCCGGTTCATCGCGTCGGGAAGAATCAGACGAAGCGAACCGACCGACCGAAAGGGCAGCCGAGACCGCACGTGAGCTCGATGGTGACGACGACGATGCGGCGGGAGACGTAAGACGCTTACGCCCCGTCTCAGAGCTGGAACTTCCGCCGGATGTGCCGGTCCGGATGGCAAATCTGTGCGCGCTGCGCTTCCGTCCATCAGGAATGATCTACGAACTGGACTGCGGGAGCCAGAGCTACGAAGCCGGTGAGCTGGTGATGTGCGAGTCGGACCGAGGCCAGCGCGTCGGTCGGGTCGAAGTGCCGCCACGTCCTCGACCTGCGATGGGTCAGCGACGGCGCGTCCTACGAAAGGCGCGTCCCGACGAAACCGGGGGCTTTGGTGAATCGCAGCAGAGCGAAGGTGAGGCCTATCGATTCTGCAAAGCTCGGCTGCGTGAGCTGGGCCTGCCGATGAAGCTGTTACAGGTCGAGGTGCAAGTGGGGCAAAAGGCAACGTTCTTTTTTGCCTCGGAAGACCGGATCGATTTTCGGGATCTGGTGCGCGATCTGTCCGCTCGGCTGCGGGTGCGCGTTGAGATGCGCCAAGTCGGAGCCCGCGACGGAGCCAAGGCCGTTGGTGGCATTGGCTCGTGTGGGCGAGAGCTATGTTGCTCGACGTTTCTGCCAGCATTTCAGCCGATCTCGATCCGCATGGCCAAAGACCAGGGGATGGTGCTCAATCCGTCGAAGCTGGCCGGGCAATGTGGGCGGCTCAAGTGCTGTCTCATCTACGAACACTCGACGTACAAAGAGCTGGGCAAGACCCTGCCGAAGGTGGGCAAAAAAGTCATCACCCCCGACGGAATGGGCCGCGTGCTCGACCTCGACATCCTCAAACAGCGGGTTCGGGTCTATCTGGAAGAGGGTGGTGCCAAGAGCTATGCCGCCGCCGAGGTCCGATCGGCCAATCCGCCCCAGGGCGGCAGCCACGTGACCCCCGACTCCGCCACCGGCGACGACTTAGAGAACTAGCTCGGCTCGTGGTAACGTGAGCCGATGATTTGTCCTCGCTGTCAGAACGGCATGCGCGCTGCCATCGAGGCCACGCCTGCCGGCTCGATTGAACTCGATTACTGTCCGAACTGCCGAGGGATTTGGTTCGATCGCGGAGAGTTGGAAGCGCTGCTGCTTCAGGTCAGGTCGGACATTTTGCCCATCGGTCTGCCAGAGTCCAGCGACCAGCCCGCCGAGCGACGCTGTCCCCATCACAATATCTTGATGCTAGAGCGGCGACTGTCGACAGCTCGGCTGCGGTCGAGCATGTACACGACCGGAAATGAGTCGCTGCCCGATGGTGTGTCGATCGATCAGTGCCCGGCCTGCTTGGGGATCTGGCTCGACGGTGGAGAGCTCGGACAGATCACCCAAGCGATGCGCGCCCCAAGCCTGCATCCGCTGCTGAAACCTTCGGCGGAACCACCACCACACCTCGAAAGCGATCGTCCCACTTCTGGTCTGCTATGGGCGTTCATGTTCCTCACCGGGCTCCCCGTCGAACAGTGGCAGCCTCGGAAGCGTTTCCCGGTGGTGGTGCTGTCGATCATCATCCTGTGCGTAATGATGTTCGGCGTGGAAATGGGCAGTAGCCACCCGACCGAGCTCGTACAAGCACTTGGACTGGTTCCAAAGCGAGCGCTGGCTGGGGCGCTGCTCCCGTGGTTTTCGCACATGTTCCTCCACGGCGGGCTGTGGCACCTGATCGGCAACCTGTACTTTCTGTGGGTCTTCGGTGACAACGTCGAGGATCGACTGGGGAAGAGCCGCTTCGTGATGCTCTACCTGGCCTCGGGACTGCTGGCGGGGCTGCTCCAATGTTTGATTCAGTCGCACTCGGAGATGCCGGTCGTTGGTGCCTCGGGAGCCATCTCGGGCGTCATGGCGGCCTACGCGATCCTGTTTCCCAACGCCCGCTTGGTATCGCTGATATGGGTCGTCCAGGTGCAGTGGAAGACCTCGACCTATCTTGGTGTGTGGCTCCTGTTGCAGTTCCTCGGGGCTTCGATGGGCGGGTCGAACGTGGCGTGGTGGGCACACATCGGCGGCTTCGCGGCAGGCGCAGCGATTGCCTGGCAGTGGCGATCGACGCACCGTGAGGACTTGACCAGCAAGCTGCTACCGCCGCAGTCAACGCCCGGCAACCTATCGCCGAGTTCAGCCAAAACCGATTCCGAGCGCAAGCTGACTTGGTACTAAGTCCTATTCCTCACGCGGCAGCGCTGGACCTTGGCGGTTTTGCAGAACCAGCGTCACCACACCGAGGAACAGCACCCAGCCCGCCAAGATCACCGTCTGAGCGCTAGTATACATCCGCAACAGCGCTTCTAGTTCCGCCGTCTCGACCGGCACGGGCCGCCCCGAGAGCTTGGCCAAGGTCTCAGCAGCCGGTACCCCGACGTGGTGCATCAGTCGATTGGCGTGAACCAGCATCACCACCAAGTTGAGCAGCGTCGCCGGGATGTTGACCATGCAGGCCCAACTCCACATCGCGACACCGCCCAGCCGCTTGCGCAGCGCCGCCAGCGAGCCCGTAACCAGCAAAAAGCCCAGCAGCGCCTGGAGCATCGACATCGGCACCGTGACGTTGCGTCGCTCATACAGATCCGCGCCAAGCAGCAGGAACAGCTTCTCGACCTCGGGACGGGGCAAGCGGAGCAGCGTACGGGCGAGCGGCCGCAGCGGTGAGGCCAGTGAGTCCGCCCCCTCTTTGGCGACCTGATCAAATACCGAGAGCTGCCGATCGCGGACCGAAGAGATGAAGGTTGACCGATCGGTCAAAATGGCCGTGTTGACCTCGAGCAGCCCAGCCAGAAGCTGGAACATCCCGATACAAAAGATCACCACCGCGAGTGCTTGTAGATAACGCGGCAGGCGAGGCAAAAGAGGCCCACCGCTTTCAGCCGAAGGGATGGTCATGGAATGCGCTATCCACCAAGCGCGCCATCGGACAGACCACCATCGGTCGTTGTCCCCGCATCGCCCGCGCTACCCTGGTCTGCCGGTTTGGCCATATCCATCTGCGCGGACAGATCGATTTGACTCAAATCGCTCGGCTTGGCCAGATCGACCGGTAGATCGGTCGGAGCCGGTCGTCCACCATCGAGCGGCTTGAGAGGAAGCACGTTTCGATAGTCATCGCGTTCGCAGGCGGACCACAAAAGCCACGCCGTCGCCATCATCAGGGAACAAAACAGGTACAGCCGCCGCATACTCTCTCCGTCGACAAACGCCTCGGCCAAGGACACCTTGGATCGAGGGCAAACCACAGTCGCTGCGAAGGCTACCACCGAGAACACCGCGCTGACAACAAGTGCGACCAAGCTTATGAAGGACGTGGCGTTTGGCGCGGCCCCGCTGACCCAAGAACACACCGGGGGTTTCGGCGGAATGCGGTTTTGGGGTAGCCTCGCGGCGATGTTGCACTTGGCAAAACCGACCCGTCCCGGATGGGCCGAGTACGCGGTCGAGCATGTCTCCGAGATCCTGCTCGATCACGCCCACTGCGAAAAAAAAGCGGCATCGACAGCCCTGGGCATGATCTTTCGCTATGAAGAGCGGCCGGAGCTGATGGAGCCGCTGTCACAGCTTGCCCGAGAAGAACTGGCGCACTTCGAAGAGGTACTGGAGCGACTCACCGAGCGTGGCATTGCGTTTCGGCGCTTGCCCGCAAGTGGCTATGCCGCCGGACTCCACCAAGCGGTGCGCAGACAGGAGCCCTATCGACTGCTCGATACCCTGCTCACCTGTGCGCTGATCGAGGCGCGAAGCTGTGAACGGATGCAGCTCTTTGGGCAGGCGCTTTTGACAACCGACCCGCCGCTCGGGAAACTCTATGGCGGACTGCTCGCAGCGGAGGCGCGTCACTTCCGACGTTACATCGAGTTGGCCGAGCTCTATTTCGACCCAGAGACCGTCGCCACGCGACTAGGCGAGCTGGCGATTCACGAAGCGTGCGTAATCGACCAAGCCAAGATCGAGCCGCGCCTGCACTGCGGATAAGGCCATGAAGCCATCTGGTTCGCGATTGCTCAGTCCGATTCCGTTGGTGGTGATCGTCGGCCCTACGGCATCTGGAAAGTCGTCACTGGCACTGCGAGTTGCAGAGTCCATTGGCGGGGAAATTATCGCCTGTGACGCGCTGCAGGTGCGAGCCGGTCTGCCGCTACTGACCGCGAAGCCAACCGAAGCAGAGCTGCTGCGGATTCCTCATCACTTGATCGGCGTGTTTGCTGCCGATGAACCGGCCACCGCTGCGCGCTATGCGGAGCTTGCCGATGCTGCAATCTCTGACATCCATTCCCGAGGCCGTCGTGTGGTGCTATGCGGGGGAACCGGGCTGTATCTGCGGGCTCTGTGTGAAGGACTGGTGGCGACTCCTTCTGGACATCCTGAGCTTAGGAATCAGCTACGGAGCGAAGCCGAGAGCCTAGGAACCGCTGCGCTCCATCAGCGCCTGCAAGCGATTGACCCAGAATCGGCAGCACGGATTGCTCCGGCGGATTACGTCCGAATCGAGCGAGCCCTAGAGGTGCATGCGCTGACCGGACGGACGATGACAGACTGGCACCGTGAACATCAGCAGGAGCGTACCCAGGGGCCCCGATATGAGACGCTACGGATCGGTCTGGATCCCGGTCCAGACAAGCTGCGACAGCGAATCCTATTGCGTACTCAAGGCTGGCTTGCGCACGGACTCCGGGAAGAGGTTGCCGCGTTCGATGCAGCGTTCGGTCCGATGCGATTCCCACCGCTCGGTTATGAACAGGTGCTGCGCCACATCACCGGTTCCGAGGCCGAACGAATCAATGAGGAATCGCTGATCCGCGAACTCTGTCAAAAGACCGCCCAGTATGCCCGCCGTCAACGAATCTGGTTCCGCAGCGAACCCGGAATCACCTGGTTTCCCGATGTCAGCGCAGTTCCGATCACCATCACCAGTCAGCCGCAGCCGCATCTGTGAGCTCGCTTGGGAGTACCCTGCCCTCCTCACCTTGCGGCCCGTAATGTTCCTTCAGAAGGCACCCACTGACGGTGCTTCATCGCCCCCGAAGAACTCCCTCCGCTCACTAACAAATCTCGGGAATTGGAGTCTGTTTCGCAGGTAAAGCTGGGCCGGGATCTCGTTCGCAAAGCACTTCCTGTGGTCACCCGTTCATTCCCAGTTCTAGGCTTCTGTCCTCGCTATCCGATCGAAACTGCGGCCAGTGCTTCGTGGAGTTCGGCTGCGGTCGGACGTATCCGGGGATCGGGATGTAGACAGCGGTCGAGCATCGCTATCAGAGAGGCAGGAAGTGCGAGCTGACGGTCTCGGAATGGCACAGCCAATCGTACCTCACGGGGTATCTTGGCCCACACCAACGGCGAAGAGAATGGCATCTCACCGGTCAGCATCTCGTAAGCGATGACTCCCAGTGCGAAGAGATCGGAGGAAGGACGTGCATGGCGAGACCCATCGGCCAGCTCCGGTGCCATGTACATCGGAGTACCAACCAGTACCCCCGTTGCCGTAAGCTGTGCATGGGCACTGTTGGGAGTTCGATTCCGACCCAAGGTGGCGGAATGGGAATCGGTTGCATCCATTGGCTCGACCGTCTCGGACTCCCCTTCCTGATCGAGCTGAGAAGCTTCGGCCAGTTCAGACAATATCGAGATGCCAAAGTCAGCCAACTTCACCCGCACCATCCCAGAGGCTTCCTCCGTGATCAGTACGTTGGCAGGCTTCAAATCTCTATGAACAATTCCACTGCGATGGATGGCTTCGAGTCCTGCTGTGATCTGACGAAGGACACCAGTGGCAAAGTGAAGCTCACGGTAGCGGTCTTCTCGGAGCCTGAGCACAGAGCCACGAACCAGTTCCATGACCAAGAACACGATGCCATCTTGGGTCACATCGATGTCGACAATCGAGATCAGGTTGGGATGATCCAAGCGGCACAATATCTGAGCTTCGCGAGCAAACCGGAGCAGCGCCGTCCTTTTGCGGGCCTCTGTTAGTATTTTGGCGGCAAAGCGACGATGATCACGCACTCTCTCGACCTCAAAGACTGCGCCCATTGCGCCCCGACCAATGGTGGCCAAGACTTGATAGTGATCACCAAGGCGCTGACCGGGAACCACCATCGCCGGCTGTCCTTTTCCCGTCCCATTCCCAAAGCCCTGGGCTACCGCTTCCATGAGTCGTTGGGAGCGCTGTTCGATCTGTCGCCGTAGTTCATCGTTGAGTCCACGGATTTCGACGTTGCTCTGCTCCAGTTGCTGAAGCTTCTGTTGTAAATCCTGACGCATTGAATCAAGCGCCGAGGCGAGTGGCGACAGCTCGCTCCCATTCGGTACAGTAATCTGCGAAAGTAGGTCTCCTTTGGCCATTCGCCCTGCGGCAGTCAGCAGCCGGCTCTGTTCCGCAAGTCTCTGGGCCTGGAGCGCGGACTCCGTTTCCAGTCGCTTCGCACGGTCGGTTACGAGCGCCATGACTACGATTCGACGTCCCAAAACTGCACCGAGCGATACCACCAGACCGACCGATCCAAAGTGGTTGATGATGTAGTGATTGCCCGAGATCAGGTTCATCGAGACCAGGATGTCGGACACTGCCGAGCCGACGCAGAACACAAAGCCAACAGTAAGAATCCGGGCCCCGGTGTCTCCGCGTTGGGCCGCCAGCAGCAGCGTGGTCACCAGGCCAACGATTCCTACTATTAGTAGGATCTGTAGGGGCAACAGGATATCCCAAAGATTCTGTTTCCCACTCACGACCAGCCCAGCAGAGACCAGCAGGAACAGAAGAAACAGCATCGTCAGCCGTGGCATGATTCCCCATGGACCACGACCCACAGTCTTCCAGACGAACGTACACAGAAAGATCGCCAGCAGCGGCAGGCTAAAGAACTCTAGGACTCCCCACAAAGCCGGATCATGAAAGAGGATCTCCCGCAGGGCAGAGCGCGCCAAGATATGGGTTCCGGCGGCAATCGCAAAGCAGTCGTAATAGAGGTAGACGCGATCGGAAAAGCGTAACGTGAACAGCAGCAGCCCCAGCAGTCCAATTCCAATCATGAGTACGCCGACGACAAATGCGGAAGCGCTGCGCTGAACTTGGTGGGTGATAAGACTGGAATATGCCCCGATGAGGACGTCTCCGAATACGCCGATGTAGCGATGGGGAGAGTAGACTCGCAGCACCAAGGTGCGGCCTACGTAGTTGATCGGGCTGGAGAGATGTTGCTGGGTCGCACTGGCTCGTTGGAGTGGTAGGTAGATGCGCGGCTCACCAGGGAATCGAAGAGCGCGCGGTCCCTCCATGGCTCCAAACTCAGCGATCAGTTGTCCATCGATGAATGCCTGAAAGCTCTGACTGACGGACTGAAAATACAAGGTTGGCTCAGCCAGAGGAGGACCAGAGAGTCGAGTACGTAGCCACAGATACCTCGCTTGGCCACGACCAGGCGGTAGATACGGACTCCTAATCGGCTGCCAGCCTCCATCGTTGTGAAGGGGGTCGATAAACTGGAACCTTCCGTCGGAATGAAGGGGTGATTCACCGTAGCGAAACTCCCATTGGCCAGGATAGGGAGCGATGTCGAACTGGGCGGCATGGTCCGGCGCAACCAGATGCTGAGCTCCATGCATATCTCGTGTGCAGCTCAGCGTGGCTACAAGGAGCAGGCAGCAGATGGCCAGCGGTCTTTGCACGGAAACAGATCATACTCCGATTCAAGCGATCATGGGAGCACTGTTCTAACGTGGTAGCAGTGCGGTCTCTGCTCAGAATCCGGGGAGCCAGTTATGCAGCATGGAACCCGCCATCCCATAAGCGGCAGGGCCACTCCCATGGGTTTTCTGGCCTGCCCACGCACCCAGATCGCCTGGCACCTGGGCTAGGTGCTGCCCCGCTTTACCGATCTGGTAGGCGCTGTTCGCGCCACCATCGAGCAGGTCACTTCCGGCTTGACGCAGACCGCCACTTAGCAGACTGGAACCGACGTTGGCCACCGTCATGGCCGGAGTCACAAGACCACCGCCCAGGATCTGGTGCGAGCCCTCGTAGAAGTTTCGGCTTTGAACATGATCTTTGGCGTACTCGTTGGTGGTGACGTGGCTCGACTGGCCCGAATCGGCCCAGGTATCGAATCCGGTCACAAGCTCCGCAAGCGGATTCCGTGCTGTTGGGCAGCGAGACCGTAGCTCATCGCGTGACAATATGGAAAGTGTCGGTCCTCGAGAAGTCGAGCTCTCTCTGCTATGCACGACTGAAGCGCTCCTTGGTGGTAACACTACGACTCCCTTCGGTGCGGACTCCTGACAAACCGGACAAAAGGAGTCGGTCTACGGAGCGGCAACACTCCCTTCCATCATCACTCGGTAGCATGGAAGTCCTCCTGATTCTCTCAAAGGGAGACACCTTGCGGCCCGTAATGTCCCAACCTCGCGTTCGACAGGCCCGTTTTAGGTGTTCAAAGGTCATCACAGCTACTCCGCGATGAATTCTGTTAGACGAACGTACTCGCTACAGGGTCCAGGACTTTGTGGCAGGACGTGCAGTACTGATCG
>CALLYL010000685.1 GCA_937859535.1 uncultured Myxococcales bacterium | reverse complement strand
CCACTTCGTACTCGAAGCAGAGGTCGATGGACCCAAACCGGGAAATCGCGACATCTTCGAGTACGCTGCGGACATTCTGAATGATGCACGCTGGTCCGCAGATGGCCGCTCGATCTACCTCCTAAAATACAAGATGGAGGGCGGTTCCTAGACAGCGCCTAGCAGTACTGCGTCATCCACCCGTTGTGCTCGCTTGACCGGTCACGGGGGTAGGATTGGGAAGTGAGCCGCGTCGGCGCTGGTGGGCTTCGCGGTAGTCGACGAGCCAGGGGGCGAAGGCGTGTTGTTTGCGCAGCGTGGCGATGGAGTACTGCGAGTGGCGCTGTAGGATGCGCACGGTGCGCTGCATCGGGGCGGCGATCGGGTTGCTGTCTGCGCTGGCTCGTTCGCGTTCAGCGACGATGAATGCGTAGGTGCAGATTACGGCGCTGAGGTGATGTTGCAGACCGGGATACAGTCGACCTTGGTACTGGCCCAGACCGAGCTCAGCGACTGAATCGGAACGCACCTGCTGACATCGGTCAAGGCAAACTGAACCGCCGTGCGGCGCACCTCGTCGTCCGGCCAAGGAGCCGAGCCCAGGAAATTGCATGCTCCGCGCGATCGTGACCGCCCATTCCACGGCATCGTGACCGCTGATTCCACGGCATCGTGACCGGTCATTCCGGCGCATCGTGACCGCCCATTCCGCGGCATCGTGACCGCTTTTAGGAATGGATGAGGTCGCTGTGGAGGCGGCTGTTTTTTGCGAAGTGGGTGTGGGGTCTCTACAGCATCGGTTCCCCTAAGGAGCCCGATGCCCACCGAGAGACTTTGCATGCGTCATACCCGAGAGATTCTTCGTCACAAGTGGCTGCTGGGAAGCAGTCACCGCCTGGTCACATCGTCGCTGGCGGTCAGCCACGGGGCCATCACGGACACCACCTAACGGGCCTTACGCGCGGGCCTCAACTGGGACTCCGTCTGTGCGCTTTTAGACTCCGAGCTGGAGCTGCTGCTGTACCCACCGCCGCCGTCGGCAGGCACGCTGCGCCCGGAGCCTGACTTCGTCACCATCGACCTGGAGCTGCGGCGCAAAGGAGTCACCCTCGAGCTGCTCCATCAGGAGTATCTGGCGCTGCACCCCGAGGGCTACCGGCGCTCCTCCTTCTGTGCGCACTACGAGACGTGGAAAAAGACACGCGGCCTGACGATGCGCCAGGTCCACCAAGGCGGCGACAGGCTGTTTGTCGATTATTCCGGCCTCAAGGCCTACTATACCGACCCCACCACCGGCGATGGCGTCGCCTGCGAGCTGTTTGTCGCGACGCTGGGTGCTTCCAGTTACACCTACGCCGAGGCCAGCCCCTCGCAGCAGGTGCCCGATTTCTTGGCCTCCCACGTCCGCGCCCTCGCCCCAATCGAGGAGCAGTAACCCCAAACCCAGACCCCCGTCGCTTCGCTCCGAAAGCCCCCGCCCGGCGCGGTCACGATGCTGTGGATCAAGCGGTCACGATGAGCTGGAATGACCGGTCACGATGCGTGGAATATGCAATATCGAGACGCAAGGTACCGGACAAGGCCGCGTTCGCCGCGACTTGGGCATCGGTGAGAGGATACCTCTTGCCATCCCCCACGTTCTCTACGCCGATGGCGATATGATTTAGGCCGATGGCGTGGCGGGCCATCGTTGTTTCTGGCAGCAGGCGGTAGATCGTCCCGTCCTGGTCCACGATGTAGTGTGCCGACACGTTGACTGCACCGGCGCGCACCATGCCCTTGCGGCTCGCCTCCGCCTCCAAATGGTTGAAGTACCCCCACGTAGCCTGGAACGAATTTCCCCCCGTGTAGTGGAGGACGATCATGCGCGGTGTGATGGAAGTGTCGCGAATAGCCGGGTCCTGATGCACATGGCGGTAGTCGAGTGTGAGCTTGACCCGCGCCGCATCGTAGCGGATGGGCCGGTCGATGATCACGGGCATCGCTGCTGGCGACTGCGTCGGTGGTCCCGCCAGAACCACCGGTGAAACGGACGCCATCAGCAGGCACAGAGCGGTCCGGATTTGTCGTATGGGAATCATGACTCTGTGCACGAGCACAAGGGATGCCAGAGCGATGGTAGCACGATTCAAATTTGGCCCGAACACACGTTGAGATCGGCAAGGTCCTGAGCCATCGCAGCGAGGGCAGCGGCTGTTCGAATGTACGGAAGGAGCGCGTGATGTGGTCAAGTGGAACTTGGGAGCCGTGCTCTGGATGGCGCTCGGGGATGCTCGTTCTGGGCGCGCTCCGTGACGCCGCTGCGGTGGAGTGGCCGCGACCGCTGATGGCGATCGCCCGACCAGGGTGGGCAGCAGCGCGATGCTCGGCCCAGCCCAGGCAGCCGATCATGTCCCCTCAAGGAGTGCGGAGTTTGTCTGGCCCCTCCGACGCCGACTTCTCAGAAGGCCAGTTGCGGCAGCCGCACCGGGTCAAGCCTCTGCTTCAGCGAAACAACCACGGATATGGTCGAGGTGGTGGGAGATGAAATCGCCCGGCTTGTCATCGCTGCAAACCGCGGCCTCTTGTCGGAGACTTCCCGAGCGTCCAGCGGTCTAGCCAGGGCTTACCGCTGGCGACGCAGCCACACGTCGCCGTCCTGGTAGCTCCATCGGTCCGAGTCCGTAGGCGAGCCAACCGGCGGACACGCCAAGGGCTATCGCTAGCGCCTCGGCAGTCGCGAGGGTGGGCATGCTGGCCCCCCTCTCAGTGGATCGCACGGCGTTGTGGCTCAATCCGGCCCAAGTTGCAAGGCCAAGCACGGACAGTCCGCGATCGGCGCGACACTGCCGCAGTCGCGAGGCCACACCTTCACTGCGCAAACCTTCGCTGGGCTGGCTGGCGTCCGCTTCGATGCCATAGGCAAGGAATGCAGGCGACAGCCCAAGCGCGTAGGCGACCCGCTCGACGGTATCAAGACGTGGGACTCGCTGGCCTTGCTCTAATAGAAGAACCGACTTCCCGTCGAGCAAGCCCGCCCGTTGGGTGAGCCCTGAGCAGGAAAGGTCAACGGCCTTGCGAGCACGCCGCAAACGAGCCGCAAAGCCAAAGTGAAAAGGGTTTCTCCGTCCTCGAACCACGAGCAGTCGGTAGCACGGCCCCCACCTTGGGCACCAATTGAGATCAATTCACATGAATGATGGTCTTAAATGTTGTCATGGATGGGAACTTTAGGTAACAAGTAGGTACGGGTAGCGATACCCGGAAACAAAACAGGCTCGACGGCGGTGTTTTGCCAATCGAGCCATTCGCCCGAGTCGGACTGTTCAGCCCTCGAAAAGCCCAGCCCGACCCGAACAGGAGCAGTCTATGCCTTGTCATGTCCCTGCTACAAGTGTGTCTTCTCGTCGTCGTGCGCTTTACCAGAAGCGTCCGCCAACCCTTGCCGCCAAGCTCGAGCTGTCCAAGCCCGGTGAAGCGTGGGCAGAGGACTATCTGCGCCGTGCATCGACGGGAAAGGAAGCCTTTTGGCGTCCGCTCGCCATCCGTCGCGACGTTGCCGAGCTGCTCATCGCTGTGCGGTGGCTTAATTGGCAGCCGACGAAGGATCGGTTTTCCGTCGTCACGCTCTCACTCACTGAGCAAGCGTTGTCATGGCGCAAGTACCCAAGCGCCAACGCGGCAAGGACGGCGCTCGCAGCCCTCGTCTCCGACAAGCCCCAGCGCGACAGAGTGCGTGATGGGCGATGATCAGCTTCCTCGGCTGGGCCGAGCGGTGAACCGCAGCTAAGCCTGGCCGCGTGATCGCCATCAGCGACCGCTGGTAGTTCCACCGCAGCACCGTCACCGCTCGGGCTCTGCACGAGCCTCGCCGAGCGCCATTCCCAGCACCGCTCCCTGATCGCCATCCCGGACGGCGCTCCCCAATTGCCATTCGAAACACTGCCCCACCGTTCTCCACTCGACCGACATCCCACCCTGATGTACGGCTTCCGTAAGATTTTACCGAGGGTGTTGGAAGTAGCAAGGGGATCGTCTTCGTCCAGTGCTACAGGCTGGGGGAACTACTTTAGCTTCCATAAAATGGGAGTGAAGTGGTCTGCCCTTGCCATCGGGCAGTGATGGTTCTCGGTAGGCCAGCACTTCTTCCTTCCTGAACCATAGCCTCACCGCTGACGCTGGCAGACGTTCTACCCCAGCCTGTCGCCGATCTGGCGGAAAGGAGTCCGAGTCAGGCGACCGATACGGGCCGATGCGTCCGTCCTGGAATCGGCAGTTCCCACGGGCCGGTTTTTGAACTCTCTGCCAGTCCTTGCGGCCTACATCCAGGCCGAGAGATCAGCGCGGGTCAGTGGTTGAGTGAGGCTCTCCGTAGGCGCTCCAAGGCGGGCCAGGATATGTTGGAGGTTGCTGTACGCTGGCCACAGTTCTTGCCCGCTCGCCGAGCCGTTTGTGTAGCGCGGCCCGCACTGCGTCAGCTCATTCCAAAACCGCTCGACCGCTTCCAGCGTCGGACGCAGCCGCTGTTCAAGATAGAGCCACCTGGCATTGTTCGGGGCCAAGAGGCCAAGCAGGCTCCAAGGCGTTTGAAGCGACGCATGAAAGACCGCCTCGGCGAGCCCCTGGGGGGGCCGCCCTCGGTCGATCGCCTCATAGATGAGGCGCAGAGGCAGGAAGCACTGAAAATGCGCGTCCGAACTAAGGGAAGCGCTTGGGCCATCGAGAACAAGGAGCCCGGCCGTAGCGGTGGTATCCAGCATTGCTCCGCTGCCGAACGCGCTCTCGAAGCTCGCCCCCTTGGCCAGCGCAGACACGTTCTTTTGGCACCGACTTCTTACTTCTTTGTAGCTTCCATGAAGCAACGCGGGTATCTGCATAGTAGCAACTCGTCATCCTCTCAAGCCTCGTACAAGGCTCTGGTTGGTGGCTTTCGGATGGTCGCATCTCTACATGTACGGGGGCAGGGGCTGAGCCATCCCCTCATTTTGTCACCGACGAAAACGAGATCAGGCTCATCCATATGGTTTCAGTCGAAGATCTGTTTCCGATCCTGAGCCGGGTACTTGGGAACTGCGCAGTCGAGTTACGTCATTGGCTCGGATTCTCGTCGGAGAGATAAGATGAGGGGATCGCTCAGGGGCAGGGGTCGTCCCGCCGAATAACGTCTTCGATCGGCCAGAGCCTGGTTTTCCGTCGAAGAAGGGAGTTGTGATCATCTGAAAGGTTGGTGGTTACATCAAGGTACAGGAATAAGATTTCTTGGTGGGAAGAGTCGCGAACCTTCAGACAAAATTATATATATAACCAAAGCGGTCCCAGTCAAGCCCGTTAAGATTTCCATCTTTTTCATAAAGCTCGGGTCCTCCTGCGGTTGCGCCGCCGGGACGCGAGACGGAACAGTCACCGGGACGGGAGCGGGCTGGTAAGCCCCTTTACGGTATTGATAAATAATTACGCCGGGCAATACGGCCTGGAAGATGTAGTGCCCGCCGGGGGCTGGGATAACCCCGCTGGTGCCCTGCTCGGCCGGCCCGCCCAGACCCATGGGCACGCCGGCGGCCATTAAGGTGCGTTGGTAGCGCCGGACAGTCGTCTCGGCGAGCGTCTCGCTGCCGCGCGGTTTGATCTCGTACAGATGCATACGGTTCAGGTTGGCGATATCGGGCTTTTCATCTAGGTTAAGTTCGTCTGCCGGGCTCTCTCTGGCAGCCAGACCGAGCTTCTTCGCATCTGAGACGATTGCCTTCAATGCAACGCTATTTGTATATACATGGGTGTCTCCTGCATGTGCGATTCTATATTGGATAGCAATGCCAATGTGGGCTTCATTGCCAATGTAAAACGGTATCGGCTGCCTACCCGGCGGGGCCCATGGGTTCGGCAGCACCGACGTCGTGGGCCCCATTGCCGTCCACATCGCCGGAGCATTGGCTTGGAGGAGGCTGAGTAGCCCCTCGGTTGTGACCGTTCCGCCTCGTACCCTGGCGATTAATGCAAAGAGCGCGTTCTGATGGTTCTTCGGCAGGCACTGAACCGTCTGAGCGATTTCCTGAATTCTCTTTATATCAGCCTGCGTATTTTTGGATTCATGGGCGAGTTCGTATAGCTGAATAAATGCTCTGACTGTTGCGCTTTGGACGATGTTCGCGCATTTATGGAGAACAGAGCCGTACCCAGCTTTATAGGCCTCTTCGATGTAAACCAACTGACCAATTGTGGTGGCCAAATCCAGCGCCGCGGCGGCACCCTTGCAGTCGTTTTCCTTGAGCTGCTTAAGAAAAGCTTTTAGCGGTGTTGACGGCTCGTCCTTGGGCTTCTTGTGCTGAACGGCATGGCTGGACTGGAATTTGTCTTTATACGGGGCTAGCAGGCTCTCGGCCGAGCGCCCAGCGACGACGCGCTCTGCGACTGCGTCGGCGTGCTGCTCGTATTCATCGCCCTGTTTGCCGACGCCCCCCTCCAGGTTCACGCCCGCTCGCTGCTGAATGACGTGCGCGGCTTCGTGCGCGGCCAGCGCCAGGTCGGGCCACTCGCGAAACGCAACCGAGCGCCCGGACGCATAGCCGCTGGCCCCCATGCGTTCTGACGCTTGCTTTGCGGAACCTCCGACGACCGCCCGAATCTGCGAGACGTCGTGCCCAGCGCCAAAAGAGCGCTGGATTTGCTCGAGGTAGGGCAGCGCTTGTGCGCTACCGGTCAGCCCGTGAGCCGCGACAGCGTGCATACCTGCCTCCGCTGCTCCCTCCTGATTTGCGGGCTGCTCCGGACCGGTCGGTGAGTTGTTCAGCGCCGAACGCGTTGAGTCCAACGCAGCGCTGCTAGTCGTGTTGAGCTCTGTCTGGAGCTTCTGCAACTCGCCGACCAAGCGTCCCGACAGGGGAGCTCCCGCACTGGCCGCGCCCGGAGCCGCTGGCGATGCCCCCCCCAGATCAGCCCAGTGAGCCATAAGCTGGGCTGGGCCGTCCC
>CALLYL010000684.1 GCA_937859535.1 uncultured Myxococcales bacterium | reverse complement strand
TCATCGGCCACTCGCGCAGCTCGCGCAGAGCCATCACGTACTCACGCTTACCAAGGTTGCGCTTGGCCTCGCTCCACTGCCGCAGAATCTGCGTTTGCTGCGATTCCGAGAGCCCCAAAGGCAGCGGTGGCGTCCCCAGCCCATCAGCAAAATGTTCGTCCGTACCATCCCACTCGCGGCTCAGCGGCTCTTCGTGTTCGCTGAGGTTCCGAGGCGCAAACAGCGTCAGCAGCCGTGCGAGATCATCCGCCGCCACGCCTCCGCCAATGCCGAGCGAGCGATTGAGCAGCCGAGCCGACGCATTGCGCTTGCCTCGCATCAGCAGCGCCCGCCCGAGTGCCGCGTAGACATCCGCCCGTCGCCCGTCCTTCGCTTCCTCATGCAGCCACGGTGGGGGAAAATCAAACGGCAGCCCTTGTCCGATCAGGTAGCGCTCGAACTGACCATAGATCCAGTCGTTGCTGTGAACCCGAGGCACCGACGATTCGTGACGCATGTAGCCAAGCAGATCGCGAGGGGCCGCAAACTCGATTCGCGCATTGTCGTCGGTGTTGATGTGACCGCCGACCGAAAAGGCCGCCAGCTCATCAGGTGTCAGGAGCAGATCCGCCAGCACTTCCTCGGCGCGCTCGATCCCAGCCCGCGACAGCTCGGCCTTCAACGATGGCAATAAGAAGTTCTTACGCAGCCGATTCAGATCGAGCGGCATCGGCTTCTGACTCGCCACCAAGATCATGTCGCTCGATCCGTATTCCGACGTAAACACGTAGGTATACGGAAACACGCTCGCAAAGCTACGCAGCAGCGTCTTGATGTTGACCGGCGACAGCTCGTAAAGCTGGGCCCACTGACAGAACACTCCATCGTCGGTGAGTCGACTTTTCGCAAGCTGCCAATAGTCGATCGTAAACAGGTTCGAGACGCCAGTAATCCACGGATTCGAGGGCTCGCTGACAATCACATCGTACCGCTCGCGAGACTGCGTCATGAAGTTACGACCGTCGCCAATGATGACGCGGACGCGTGGATCTTTGCTCGGCAGGTGGCTGACTTCGGCGAAGAAACGATCCCCGGCCTCGACTACGGCGGGTTCAAGCTCGACGACATCGGCGTGGGCGATCGGAAACTGCGTCACCGCCCCAATCGTCACCCCTGAGCCGTAGCCAACGACCGCCACCCGTGGTGGCTTAGAGAGTGCCGTCGGATGCCATAACAGCGGCATCAGCCCGACCATGATCTGGGTGCCCATGTCATCGGAGTTCGAGGCGTCGACCTTGCCGTTGTTCTTGAGCGCGATCGTCTTGCCCCACCGCTCGACCGACACCGTCGTCGCGATGCCATCTTTGTAATACAACAAATCCGGTAGGGGCCGGTTGTGGAGCCGCACCACCGAGCGCGCCACCGACACCCGAAACAGTCCCGCCGCAAAGTGGGTAAGGTTCCAGCGCGGTGACCAAACAGCAAACAGCGTTGCCACCGCCATCACCGCCACCGCGAGTCCCCAGTGCACCCAACCTCGACCCGAGGTCTTGTCCTGGGCTGGCTCGGCTGACAACTCAGTCTCGACCATCGCACGCGATTTCGACTCGCTAAAAAAGAGCAGCAGCGCCGCAAGGCCCGCCGTCACCAGCGCACTACCGAGTAGCCCTCGCTGCAGGCCCAGCCCCGGTAGCACCAAAAATCCAGCCGCAAACGAACCGACAATCGCGCCCAGCGTGTTGAGCGCGTAGGCAATTCCGACGTCATGCCCTGCTCCATCGACGCTGCCCGTGTAAATGCGCATCGTCAGCGGCATCACTCCACCCATCGCAAGCGTCGCCGGTAAAATGGCCAGTGCCGACAGACCAAACTGCGTCGAGAGCAGCTCATCGACCCCGAGCTGCCCCGACCGCAGAATCAGCAGGAAAATCCCTGGCAGACGATCAAAGACTAGGTACGAATATCCGACGGCAACCAGCGTCAGCGCATGCAGCGAACCGAGCCACAACACGGGCCTCGCGATCCTCGGCAAAAGCCTTGTCACCACCGCCGCACCACCGGCAAGTCCGATCAGGAACGCGAGCAGAATCAAAGTGAACGAGTACACCGACGAGCCAATAATGATCGCCAGCGCCCGCGTCCACAGCACCTGATAGATCATCGCCGTCCCACCCGAGACTGCGTACGACAGAACCGCGAGCCGCCGGAGCCGAAGCGGGCTGGCTACCTCCAAGGCCGCTTGTTCTTCGCCATCATCGCTCGGGGCATCCGAGGAGATCGTGCCCATCAGTTCCTGGGCTGCAGCTCGGCGCTTGAGTAGAATGCTCCCAACGATAATCAGCAGCGCCAGCGTCAGGTTCGTCCCCGCTCCGATCAGATTGGTCCGATGCACCCCGAGTCGGGGCAGTAGCCAAAAGCCCGACACAAACGTACCCACCACCGCCCCGGTCGTATTCATCGCAAACAAAGTGCCAATCTGAACCGACGCCCCCAGAATGCCGGCATGCCGCTTGGCCACATACTGCGATAGCAGAGGCAGCGTCGCACCCATCAGCGTGGTTGGAACGATCAGCGCCAGCGCGGTCGCCACAAAGCGCAGGACCGACAGCAGCACGAAGTGGTCTCCGACCGTCCGCCACAGAAAGCCATTGAGCGCGGGATAGCGAGCGAGCAAGACCGGCAGGAGCAGCGCATACAGGCCGACCCCGGCCTCGACTAGCGCATAGGCAAGGAGGGGCCGCTTAACTGTGGGCGCAAGCCGGCCGCCGAGCAGGCTGCCCAACGCAAGGCCGCCCATAAATACCGATAGCACCGTCGACATCGCTAGTGTCGTCGAGCCAAACACGAGCTGCAGCTCCCGCGTCCACAGCACCTCGAAAAGTAGCCCAGAGCCGCCGGACAATAGGAAGCAGAGAAACACCAGTAGGTCCATGCGTGCGCAGCGTACCGTCCTCTTGCGGTACCGCGAAGGACGATGTGGCATGGGGTGCGCAGGTTGCGCTCGGCCGCTGGTCCTTTACCACCTCGCCGCCCTTCATCACGAACGGGATGTTCTCGAGAATCCGCACATTCAGCAGAGGATTGCTCGGCACCGCCACCAAATCGGCATACAGGCCTGGCTTCAGCTCGCCCACTCGATCGCTCCAGCGCAGCAGATCCGCCGCATGCAGCGTCGCGGCCTGGATCGACCCGAGCGGTGACATCCCCAACTCGACCAGCGCGCCAAACTCGTGCCCATTCATCCCGTGCGGATAGACCGATGAGTCGGTGCCAAATGCGATCTTTACGCCCGCTTTCACCGCTTTTGCCAGGTTTCGCTTCGCGGAAGGGGCCATTTCTCGCGCTTTTTCGGCCTGTTCTTGAGGAACCTCCGGCGGACGAGCGTTTTCGGGGAAATGCGACCACAAAAACACCGTCGGCACCAGGTACGTCCCACGCGACTTCATGAGCTGAATGCACTCGTCGTCCAGCTCGGTGCCATGTTCGATCGAGTCGACGCCAGCCCGCACCGCTTGCTTGATCCCAACGGTCCCGTGCGCATGCGCCGCCACAGGCTTACCGAGCCGCTTCGATTCAGCGACCAGCGCTTGCAGTTCTTCGTCACTGTATTGGCCGCCATTGGGGTTGGTCCCCACCGATAGAAACCCGCCAGTCACTGCGACCTTCACCACCTCTGAGCCATACTTCACGACCTCGCGCACCTTGCGGATCACACCCTCGCGTCCGTCGGCAATGCCCTCCTCGCTGTACCGAAACGCATACGGCAAAAGGTTCGAGTCCATGTGCCCGCCCGTCGAACCGATCGCCGGTCCCGACACCTGCATGCGTGGCCCGATCACGTCCCCATCACGAATCGCATCTCGGAGCGCCACGTCAGCGTAGCCGCGAGCCCCGAGATTGCGCACGGTCGTAAAGCCCGCCATAAGCGTCGCTTTGGCATGCCGTGCCCCAAGCAGCGCCTCTCGTGGTGCCGATACGCCGAGCCACGCATAGCTGGCGACGTCGACACGATAAGTCAGGTGAGTGTGCGCATCGATGAAACCGGGTAGCACCGTATAGCCACCAAGGTCAATAAGCTGCGCCCCCGACGGCGCATGAGCCAGGATCTGCGCCTCAGGGCCAACCTCCTTGATTCGTTCGTTTTCAATCAGCAGCGCCTGCTTGGCGTGCAGAATCCCAGTCCGCACGTCGAGCAACTGCCCCGCCTTCACCAACACCGGTCCACCCGTGCCTGCCGCCGCCGCCGTCCCCCAGCCTAGCAGGCAGAGTAGTCCCCAAGAACATCCCACAACGCGTGCTGCCCCCATTGAATTCGTCTCCTCCGCCGAATGATCCGGGCTATTTTCCCGCGTGTCGGCGATTCCTTCGACCGTTTTCTGTATTTATGGCTACATCTAGCAAGCAGTAGCCCAGCGGTTCGGTCCACTCTGGCAGGCCTATTTGCGCAGAGCAGACCGTCGCTGATAAGCTTAGGTCGAGGACGGAGGCGAGCATGTCCGATCAGCATGACCTCAGGCCTTGGTATTCATGGTTACCACTCCCCGGATTGATCCTGGGTATGCCTTTCGCCTTCATCACCTTCTGCGGCAATCAGTGGCAAGCCGAGCACAGCACCTTCGCCACCCTGGCGAAGCACCAGCGAAAGCCGCAGCTTCACACTTGGCTCGACGGCAAACGAACCCGCTTGGCCGCCACGAGTTGGCTCTCATGGCCACCGCTCGAGTTCGCACACTGCGATCTGCAACCAACCCGCCAGCCTCGCTATGCGATCTGTTTCGATGCAATTCAAGACAAGGCCACGCTGGTTCGCGCCGATATCGAACAACTGGTGCAAACCGGGATCTTGGGCAGGACGTCTGTGCGTGGAAGCTGGCTACCGGATGGCCACCGCTACCTGTGGGGCGATCAGCTCATCGAAACCAAGCCGCAGCTCATGGTCACCACGCTGCCAGCGCCCTTTCAGGATCTCGAACTTGCGGCATCGGAGCGGCCCAAGTTGGTCTCGCTGTCGACGGACCAAGAGTACGCGCTCTGGCAAGATCGCAGGACGCAACCCGATGGTGCCGTGGTCTTTGTCGTCACAAGGATTGCGGACGGGAGAGAAGAGTCGACCCTCACGATCGACGACCCAGGATCGCTCAGCAAGCTGCGTGACCCAAAGGCTGAATGGCCGCTGACGCAGCAGATCGTCTGGTGGACCGATCTCAGACACCGACAGAGGGTGATGCTACGTACCGACGGGCCCAGCGATAACCAGCCGATCAACGAGCCGGGAGCGCAGCCTTAGACGCTGCCGAGTCAGCATCGCCGTCGAGAACGTCGTGTAAGCTGGAAGATCAAAGGTCGAACGACCAACGAAAAAACCCACGCCACGCTCTAACTAGAGAGCGCAAGACGTGGGTAGCTAGAGCCGAATCGGAACGAAATTACTTCGACGGAGCTTCGACTTCGGGGCGATCAACCAGCTCGACGATCGAAACCGGAGCCGCGTCACCGTGACGGAAGCCCTTCTTGATGATTCGAAGGTAGCCACCGTGACGGCTTGCGTAGCGCGGTCCCAGCTCATCGAAGAGCTTGTGCAGTGCCACGCGGTTCTTGACGATCCGCTGCGCCATCCGCATCGCATGGACGATACGGGTTCTTTCCTCTGCGGTGCGCTTCTCTTGATCCTTGCTCAGCAAGGAGCCAACCGAGACAGCCCATGCAATAGCCGGCTCAGCGAAGCGTCGCAGCTCCTTGGCCTTCGAGTCGGTGGTCTGGATTCGCTCGGCCTGGATGAGCGACGAAACCATGTTCGACCACAACGCCTTCCGGTGATCGGCCTTGCGGCCAAACGTTCTGCCAGATTTTTGGTGACGCATTGTGTTTGTCTCTGCGCGTTCGTTACAGCTTGTTGCGGCTCGACGGCGGTTCCCAGCCTTCGAGCTTCATTCCCAGCGACAAGTTCATCTCGGCCAGGATCTCTTTGATCTCTTTGAGAGACTTCCGACCAAAATTCTTGGTCTTCAGCATCTCCGCCTCACTCCGCTGCACCAGTTCACCGATGTAGCGAATGTTGGCGTTCTGCAGACAGTTCGCAGAGCGAACCGAGAGCTCGAGCTCCTCAACCGACTTGTCGAGGTTCTCGTTCAGCTTGCTCTGCTCCTCCGAAACCGGCTCATCGAGCGGCTCGTAGGTTTCCTCGAAGTTGATGAAGATGGTCAGTTGGTCCTTGAGGATCTTGGCGGCATAGCCAACCGCATCCTCCGGCTTCACCGAGCCATCCGTCCACACTTCGACGGTAAGCTTGTCATAGTCGGTCTGCTGACCGACACGAGCGTTGGTGACGACGTAGTTCACCTTCTTGATCGGTGAAAAGAGTGCGTCGATGGGAATCATCCCGATTGGCATGTTCGGCTGCTTATTGCGTTCCGCCGTAACATAGCCGCGACCCATCTGCACCAGCAGCTCGGCATGGAGCTTGCCGCCACGAGACACGGTTGCGATGTGGTGAGATGGGTTGAGAATCTCAACCCCTTCGCTCCGAACGATATCACCGGCCGTGACCTCGCCCTCACCGTCTTTGTCGATCCGCAGCGTCCGTGGCTTTGGATCGTACACTTTGATGAGCACGTCTTTTAGGTTTAGGACGATGTCGGTTACATCTTCAACAACGTCTGGCAGGGTTTGGAACTCGTGGAGCGCTCCCTCGATCTTGACGGCACAGATTGCTGCACCTTGAAGGGACGATAGGAGCACTCGACGAAGGCCATTGCCAAGGGTCGTGCCAAACCCACGCTCGAGTGGCTCGCACGAAAAGCGGCCATACGTTGGGGTCAGAGTCTCGCGATCCACCTCCAGCATCTTGGGGCGGATAAGCTCGCGCCAATTGCGAGCAGAGGTCGGCACACTTGCCTGCGCGGTAGCCATCTTGCTTGT
This sequence comes from uncultured Myxococcales bacterium, assembly GCA_937859535.1. Taxonomy (GTDB): domain Bacteria; phylum Myxococcota_A; class Polyangia; order Palsa-1104; family JAEUJZ01; genus JAEUKA01. The sequence continues at coordinate 24 of CALLYL010000684.1, read as the reverse complement.
CTCCAAGAAGAGCGATTACTTCGA
>CALLYL010000683.1 GCA_937859535.1 uncultured Myxococcales bacterium | reverse complement strand
ACGAGGTGATCGCGGGCAAGCTCGACGACCACTTTCCGCTGGTGGTCTGGCAGACCGGCTCCGGCACCCAGACCAACATGAACGCCAACGAGGTCATCGCCAATCGCGCCAGCGAGCTGCTCGGCGGGGTGCTCGGCAGCAAAAAGCCGGTTCACCCCAATGACCACGTCAACATGTCACAGTCGACGAACGACTCGTTTCCGACGGCGATGCATGTGGCGATCGTGGACCGTGTGGTCAATGGGCTTTTGCCGGCGCTCGATCGCTTGGCTGAGGCGCTCGAGGCCAAATCCAAGCAGTTTGCCCACATCGTCAAGATTGGCCGCACCCACCTGATGGACGCGACGCCGCTGACGATGGGCCAGGTGTTTTCCGGTTATGCCGCCCAGGTCCGTGGAGCAGCCTCAGCAGTGAAAGCCGCGCTCCCGCAAATGTACGAGCTGGCTGCTGGCGGCACCGCAGTTGGGACCGGCCTCAACAGCCATCCCCGCTACGCCGTCGAGGTAGCGGCCGAGATTGCCTCTCTAACCGGCCTACCATTTGTGACCGCGCCAAATAAGTTTGCGGCGCTGGCCGCTCACGATGCGGTGGTGACGATATCGGGCACGTTCAAGACCACGGCGGTGGCGCTGAACAAAGTGGCCAACGACATTCGGCTGCTGGGATCGGGTCCACGCTGTGCGCTCGGTGAGCTGCGCCTGCCGGAAAACGAGCCCGGTAGCTCGATCATGCCCGGGAAGGTCAATCCGACGCAGTGCGAGGCCATGACGATGGTCTGTGCGCAGGTCATCGGCAATGACACGGCCGTGTCCTTCGCGGGCGCGCAAGGCCACTTCGAGCTGAACGTGTTTAAGCCGGTGCTCGCCTATGCGTCGCTCCAGTCGACGCGGCTGCTCACCGATGCCTGTCACTCGTTCATCGACAACTGCGTGGTCGGAATCGAGGCGGACGAGGCGCGGATCAAAGACCTGCTCGACCGCTCGCTGATGCTGGTGACGGCGCTGGCCCCGTCGCTCGGCTATGACATGGCCGCCAAGATCGCCAAGACCGCGCACAAACAGGGCAAGACGCTCAAGCAAGTAGCGCTCGAGTTCGGAGTGCTCACCGAGGCGGAGTTCGACGCGGTGGTTCGGCCCGAAGAGATGTGCGAGCCAAAGCCCTAAGTGCAAGCTCAACCGCCACATACCGAAGAGCCCCACGGTCCGCGTGAGGAGCGGCCCATCGATGTCGCACTACGTGTGCTGCTGCGGGTCGATGAGGGTGCGTATGCGACACTGGCGCTGGCTGGTGAGCTAGCACGCCGCTCGATTCCCGATTCGGAGCGAGCCGTCGTCACCGAGCTGTGTTACGGCACGCTGCGCCAGGCGCTCCGGCTCGATCGGGCGTTGGCCGCTCAGGCACCACGCGGGCTTGGGAAGCTGGATGCAACGACAATGGCGCTGCTGCGACTTGGTGCCTATCAGCTCTTGTTTATGCAGGCTCGCCCGCACTTTGTCGTCGATGCGGTGGTGACAGCGATCAAGCGTCGTCGTGGCGGTGGACTGGCGGGCTTTGCCAACGCGCTGCTGCGGAAGTTGGCGGTAGCAGGCGAACCGGAACTGCCGCCCTACCCGGCCCCGTCGTCCTCCAAAGCCAAGTGGCTCAAAGTGCTTTCGCTGCACCACAGCATGCCGGAACCACTCACCGCCCAACTTTGGGATGTGGTGGATGGTCCAGCCGAGCTGGATGCGCTGCTGACCGCGTTTGGCCAACCAGCCCCGACGTGGCTGCGCTGCAATCCACTGCGTGGGACGCAACAGGAAGCGCTCCGGGCGCTCACCACCGAGCTACAGGTGACCCCCACGTGTCACCCACTTCTGCCCGAGGCAATCGAGCTTCACGGCGGCCATCCGTTCGCTGGTGCCGGGTTCGCCAAAGGACTGTATACGGCGCAAGATCTGGCGGCGCAGCTTGTCACGCGGCTGCTGTTTGCGGAGACCCCCGAAGGCCCGTTGAAGCTGCCGGAGGGAGCGATCCTCGACGGGTGCGCGGGGGTAGGCGGCAAGACCTGTCACCTGGCGTCGCTGACCGACAACCAGCGCGATATCGACGCCGTCGACATCTTGCCACGTAAGCTGGAGCTGTGTCGCGACCATGCCCACCGTCTAGGCTGTACGCGAATTCGTACGATCGTCACGGATCTGACGCTACCGACGGCCCCGCTGCGCAAGTCGTATGCGGCGGTACTGCTCGATGCACCATGCAGTGGCACGGGCGTTCTCCGTCGTCATCCCGAAGCGCGGCTGAAGCTGCCGAAGCTCGACGAGCTGACGGCGCTCCAGGCACGGCTTCTCGAACGCATCGCGACCAAGGTCATGCCTGGTGGCGTTCTACTCTATTCGGTGTGCAGCCTGCTTCCCGCCGAGGGACCAGCGCAGATCACCGCGTTCTTGTCCCGCCATCCTGAGTTTGTGCCACTGCCACCCTCGCCTGTCGATCCCCTGTTCTACGGGGGGCCGTCACCGCTGTGCGAGTCTCAGTCGCCGTTTGCGCTCCGAACGTTCCCGCATCGCCAGAACGCCGATGGCTTTTATGCGGTCCGTCTTCAGCGCGCTTGTACCACGAGGCCGACGGGGTAATATCGCGCCGTCATGAAGTTGGCACTGGTGACAGGAGGCACGCGAGGCATTGGCCTGGCAGTGGCCCGCCGACTTGCCGCCGATGGAATGGCGGTCGCCGTGACGTATGCCCACGACCAAGCCCAGGCCGAGGCAGCGGTGCACGCCGCGCGGGCCAGCGGGCTCGACCTGTCGGCCGTGCGCTGTGATGCCGCATCCGCCGAGGACTGGCGTAAGCTGACCGCATCTGGCGGATTTCTCGATGGAAAGAGCGTCGCCGTGCTGGTTCATGCAGCGGGATTTACCCGAGACAAGTTGGCGATGACCATGCCGGTGGCAGACTTCGACGACGTGCTCGGTGTCCACTTGCGTGGTGGCTTTCTGGCGGCTCAAGCGGTGATGAAGGGCATGATCGCGGCGCGGCACGGTCGCATCTTGTTTATTTGCTCACCCACGGCTCGACTCGGTCGGCGCGGTCAAACCGCATACGGTGCCGCCAAGGCAGGTCTTTTTGGACTCACTCTCAGCCTGGTCCAAGAGCTGTCTCGCTTCCAGATCACCTGCAACTGCATTTCGGCAGGCCTCGTCGACACCGCGCTCACCGCCGAGCTTCCTGAGTCCGTTCGCAACGACCTGCTCCGCTCGATCCCCATGGGCCGCGCCGGAACCGCCAGTGAAATCGCCGAGCTTGCCGGTTTCTTGGCATCAAAGGAAGCAGCCTATCTGACCGGACAGTGGCTAGCTGTCGACGGTGGGCTCGATTCTCTCGCTGAAGATTGCTTCTAAACGCGAATGATTGCGCGCCTCATCCGTACTTACCCGAAGAGAAACACCATGACCCAAAGCAGCTTTGTTCACGAGATCAAGGAACTCATCATCACAAGCCTGAAGCTGGACCGAAAGCCCGAGGAAATCGCTGATGACGCGCCGCTGTTCGGAGCCGGACTCGGCCTCGATTCGATCGACGCGCTGGAGCTGGCGGTCGCCATCGAGCGCGCCTATCGCGTGACCATCCCCGATGAAAAGGTGGGCAAGCAGGCCTTCACCTCCGCCGCCACCCTGGCCGACTATGTGGCAAAGAACCGTTAGCGTGAAGTCACGGTCCGTCCTCGTCGCGCTGCTCTTCGGCTGGTTCGGTTCCCGGGTTGAAGCCAGCCCGCTACCGACACCGACGGAGCTGATGACCAAGATCGACTCGGCACAGAAGGACTTGCACTCACTGCGAGCCGACTTCGTGCAAAACAGTCGGGTCAAACTGTTCCGTCAGCAGATCAGCTCCGAGGGTCGGTTTCTGTACGCAAAAGGGAATCCGGCGCGACTGCGCTGGGAATATCTGAAGCCCGATCCCTCGACGATGATACTGGTCGGTGATCAAGCCCAGCTCAAGATGGGGACGCGAGCGCCGCAGCTCATCGACACCGGCAAGGATCCGACGCTACGAGCAATTTTTACCCAGCTCCGACTGTGGCTGGGCCAAGGATCGCTCCGCGATGCCGAGAGTGAATATGACGTCAAGGCGGGTGGTACCGTCGAACAGCCCGCGCTGCTGCTGGCCCCGAAGGCCCAGTCGCCGCTCAGTCGAGTGTTTTCGCGCATTGAGCTGCACGTCGATGGCAAGACCATGCTGCTGCGACGCCTACTGATGGTTGAGCAAAACGGAGATGAAAAAGAGGTCATCTTTGGCAAACTTGACCGCAATATCGAGTTACCAGCGTCTCAGTTTCAGTAGCCGCTAATATCTCGATATCGCAATACTCATTCAACTACGAGAGCACAAGCTCTCAAACATAAACCCAAAATTACCGTCGCTGAAGACCCGCTAAAGCGCACCTCCCGCTAGGCAAACCAAAGAAATCTGCATAACCTATTTTTGCAGAACTCTTGCAGGTACGTACGATGGGCCAAATACCTGCATTGAGTAGCTTTGTGCGCAATGCCGCGCTGGAAAGGGAAGTGGCTATGGGAACTCGTCTTTATGTTGGTAATTTGCCTTATGGTGCGAAAGAACAAGAGATTCAGGACTTCTTTGAGCAGTCTGGTTCTCGCGAAGTTACGCAGGTCAAAATCATCACCGATCGCGAGACCGGTCGCCCGCGTGGCTTCGCGTTCGTAGAGCTTACAGAAGCCAAGATGGCGGAAAGCGCCATCGCAGAGCTTCACGGCACCCAGTTTGGTGGTCGCAAGATCGTCGTCAACCAGGCCCACACACCCCGCAACGAGTCGCGTGGTGGGGGTGGCGGAGCTGGTGGTCCGGGCCGTCCTCCTCGCTAGCTCTGCGTGTACTCCCAGTCCATTTTGACCGTATCCAGTCTGCACAGGCTGGCAGCGAGCCATGCGCCGCGTTGTCTTTGGCCCTCCGCATGTGTTAGTGGATAGGTTGCGTGGGTTTCCTTTTGCGACGCTTGCTGTGTCTGCTGCTGTGCCTGATGGTGTGGGCAGGCCTGGTGTTGCCTGCGCAGGCCGCTTACCGCTGTAGCGCGATGCAGGGCTCACGCATCACCGCGCCCTGTTGCCCAAGCGAAGTTTCGCCCGCGCCCAGACAGCCCGCCCTTTCACACCACTGCTGTGAGCTGCTCCAGAAGCCCTCGCTCGACACGCCCGGGACTCGGCCGAACCCAACGGAAGAGCAGCTCGCCCAAACGCCCCCCCTGCTGTTTGTCTGCGCGGTGCTGTCTCTGCCCGGCCCTGCCCGAACCACGCCTCTCAGCCTGCGGCCTTTCCCCAAAGGAGTCCCTCCCAATACTCCTTTGCCGCGGATCGGACCGACGGTTCTGCAAATCTGATTCCTCTTGCGCTGTGGGTGATACCGAACCACCACCGCTCGAGAGGAATTTTCATGAACCTTTGCGTCGCCCATCGCTTCGGGCAAGCTCTTGTGTTTGTTTCGCTGACGCTCGCCAGCGTCCAGGGAGTGGCAAGCCCCGCCCCTCCCACCGCCACGCTGTCTTTGGACTCACTACTGACCGAGGTTGAGAGCCGCAGCCCGACCCTGCTTTCGCGACAAGCGAGCGAGCGCGCGGCCCAGACCCACGCCCGCCAGGCCGGTGCCTTCGACGATCCCATGGTGATGGTGGAGCTGTGGCAAACCCCAACGACAGCCGACCGCCTACCTCTGATGGTCACCCTGCGTCAGCCGATTCCGTGGCCGGGGAAGCTAAGCGCCCGCGCCGCCGTTGCCCGCTTGGATGAAGAGCGCGCACAGACTGAAACGGCCCTGGCGAAACGAAGCCTGCGCCTGGCTGCCGTACGATCCTACTATCTCCTCCTTTTGGCCCATCGCTCGCTTACGGTACAGAGCCAAAATCAAAAGCTGATGCAGGTTGTCGTGTCATCGGTAGATGGTCGCTATCGAGTCGGTCGGGCCGAGCTTGCCGAACTGCTCGATGCCCAAGAAGCGGTCCACGAACAAGAGACCCTGCTCTATGAACTACAGCGCGATCGTGAGCAAGCAGAGACAGAGATTCTGTCTCTCCTGGGAGAGCAGTCACGTCGCCCGTTAGGAGTCCCAACTTCCATTCCAGAGTTCGCTCCACTTCCGTCTCTGGAAACACTCATTGAGCAAGCGATGCGTGGTCGACCAGAGCTGGCTCTCTCCCAGGTCATGCGCAAGCAAGCACAGGCCAAGGTATCGCAAGCCAGAAGTGAACGAGCCCCGGATCTCGCGGTGTCTGGCAGCTTCATGGCACCGCTACGGGGCGACATGGAACGAACTTTTACCGTCGGTATTCAGACCTCGATTCCTTCCTTCTCTCTGCTCCGTAGTTCGGCAGCAGAGCGCGAAGCAGAGGCATTGAGCGAACAAGTACGACAGGATCAAAATCAGCTTGCCGCCACCATCACCGCAGAGGTTCGCAGCGCCTATCTGCGAGTCGCGACGGTACAGCGTCACCTGTCCTTGCATCGGGAAGATCTGATTCCACTATCTGACCGCGCTGTTCAGGCGGCTCGTGCCGGATATCTAAGTGGACGGATCGGACTGACCCTCCTTTTGTCGACTACGCAGCGCCTTTTACAGCAGCGCCTGGCCTATGAACGATTCCTAGCGGAGTACGGACTACGTCGTGCAGAGCTAGACTTTTCCGTTGGACAAGGAGCCGCACCATGAGCAACCAGATGCCACGACGGAACCTGCGGATCGTAAAGCTCATCGTGCTCTGTGTGGTGGGAATCCTACCGAGCGCACTGGCCCTCTTCTTTTATCGGCAGCTCCGCAGTCTGCGCACAGACAGAGACTCCGTGACGACCCCTGGCAAGCAGGGAGAGCTGTGGACTTGTCCGATGCACTTGCAATACGTAAAAGACCACTTCGGCGCCTGTCCAATTT
>CALLYL010000682.1 GCA_937859535.1 uncultured Myxococcales bacterium | reverse complement strand
GAGCCGTGAGTCGATGAAGAGCAATCCCAAAAAGGGTCGTATCATTCACACTCGATCGACCGTAGACAACCTGGCCCTCGAGAATCTCAACGGAGTGATTGCGGTCTACGAACACGGTTACCAGATCATCGCGTTTGCCCCGCGAGTCTCGTTTCCCAAAGTGGAAGCAGAGCTGCGCAGCATCATCGAGTCCTTTGAGCTTCCCACCGATGTGAAGCCGGGCCTCCCTGATGATGCGGAACCCGGCACGGTGTCGACGGTCACTGGTCAGATCCAGTCCTATGTTCTGACCGCACCGGATGGCAACTGGTATCTGCGCAAAGAGGCTGTCGCCAAGAAAGACAACCCGCTTTCCGATCGCTGGATCACCCGACCCGAGCTAGATGCCCACATCATGGTGATTGCCGAACTCGTGGAAGGGGCCGATTTGGATCCCGATCACTATGCCAACGCGGTCGCCGATGCCCTTCAGGCCAATAGCGGCGCAACCATTTTATCCCGCGAGCCGGTGACGAGCGATCCCAAGCATGGACGAATCCTGTACGCAACAGCGACGGTCAACGGACTTCCCATCGCCTACTCGTACGGCTGCTTTGCACGCGGCGAGCAAGCCTTCCAAGTGGTCGCGTTTGCGCACCAGGATCAGTATCCAGACGTCAAGGAAGCGTTCCGCAAAGCCATCGAAACCTTCCAGCTTCCGCCGCCGCGCAAACCCAGAAAATAGCGCCCACGTCCGAAGTCAACTGACAGACCCCGCTTTTGTGATAGAAGGGTTGCGGGAGCGTGTCCGGGACTGGTGCCCGGCCCAGTCTTCAAAATTGGTGGGACCGGCGTAAGAACCGGTTCGGCGGGTTCGATTCCCGTACACTCCCGTTTTCGTCGCTGCGGTCGGGTGCAGAAAGTGGGCTAAAGCGGGGGTTTTGGTGGGTGCGGCGTGCGGTTGGTGGTCCAAATCTGGTCCAAGAAATCGGCGCGAACAACGCTGCTACTCCAGCACCTCCTGCAACTGCTCAAACGAGGTCTGTACGCCACAGCCTCTTTTATCTGTCGGTCAACATCGGCGGCGCGTTTGGTCCGCTCCTCGGTAGTGCCGTGAAGCGTCTCTTCGGCTGGCCGAGCGTGTTTGTGCTGGCCTCGTCGCTCATGGCGCTGTCCGTCGCCACGACCCTGTGGTTCCGTGAATCCGAACGAAAGGAAGAACGCCTAGCGCCGACCGGTAACGCACCGTCACCTATGGCAGAACTCAAAGCCGCGCTGCCCTACCTCACCGTCTTCATCATCTACCTGAGTGTTTACGCACAAAGTTCCGGGGCGCTGCTTCTCTTCGCCCGCGACCATGTGCAGCGCAGCCTCCTCGGTAACACCATCGCCGTCGAAATCATTGCCGCGTTCCCCTCGGTGTTCGTCCTCATCGCAACGCCGCTCGTGTCAGCACTGATTCATCGGCTGCGCAAACAGAGGCGAGAACCAGCAACCGGCGGCAAAATCATCGCCGGACTGCTTACGACGGTGGCCGCGTTCGTGGTGCTGAGCGCCGTCTCACGTCAGGTGAGTGCTGACCACAAGGTCGCGTTCATCTGGTTCGGCCTGTCCTTGGCGCTCATCTCGACCGGGGAACTCTTGGTCGTGCCGATGATGCAGTCGCTCTTGGGTCAACTCGCTCCACGGTCCGCCTTCACGACAGCGTTTCTCTTTGTTGCCATGTCCATCGGCTACACGCTCGGCGGATGGGTGGGGACGCTGTACGAACGGCTGTCAGGGGTGGTGTTTTTTGGCGTGTGCGCTGGGTTGGCTATTGTTGCGGCGGCGGGGATGATGGTTGTCACGCGACGACAAGGTAGTGCTGGTCAAATCACTGCTTATTAATACCGCCCAGCACCATCCCTTTTGCTCAACCAGCCTTCGGACGAACAAAAAGTCCGCTGAGGCGATTCACCCGTCCGAACGTGTGTTAGAAGCCGGGGATGTACCTCTCGGTGAACATTCGGGACTGGCTGGATGAACACGACGAACCAGCGACGCCCGCGCTGCGCTCGAAGGTTTTGCGCATCGCTCGGCTGATTGAGTATGGCGGGACGCTGGAGCGCGGCGAAATGCGCATCACGCTGGTCGAGTGCAGTCGGCGACCGGGACGGAAGCCGTGCGAAGGTCTGCTCTTTGTCACGAAGACAGAGGACGACCTTCTGTTTGCAGTCTGTCCAATTTGTAAGAACGAGAGCATCACCATTTCCGGATGGCAAGACACGGTCTACGCCGATGGTCCCATGCCGCCCATTCCTCCGCCAGCGCTGAAAGACCCAGTGCTCTTGAACTAATATTAGGCATGTATTCTGATTCTTATTTGAGGAATGTCGTGAATCGGTGCGCTCTTCCTTCCAATCGGTTGGATTCTCATCATCCGTCTGGAGACAAGTAGCAATGAAGTTCTATGGATATCGAAAGGACAACGACTCTGACACGCCGGAAGTCTTGACCGAGGTTACGCTCGTCGCATCACCGACAGCATTGCGACAGCTCGCGGATTTTCTTCTTCACACCGCGAAGCTGATAGAAGAGCACGGCTCGCGCTTTGGTCACGAGCACTTTGCACCCCAAGGACGCGACCAGCCAGCGTTCATCGTGGCACGCGAGGAGTAGCTGTCCCGAAGAGCCAGCGAGATGTATACGACGCTCAGAATCACGACAGACGCCGCGCACCAAGATGCGCTCCTTCGGCTTGGTGAACAGATGAACCGGAAAAGGGCTGGGGTGTTCTCTGGACTGCGTAGGGCTGGAGATGGCTTCTCTTGCGAAATCAGTGGCAGCCCGTCGTGGGAAGCCCATGTCCAAGCGCTGCATGCATTCCTACGTGATTTTGCAGAGACGATTGCTCAGGCCCGCCAGTTGGGAGCAGCGGTCACTGTCGATGTGGCCATTGAACCGGAAGACCGCTCCGCAAGCAGCGCGCCGCTCGTGCTCGCTGTAGCTCCGTCACTGCTCGTGGAGATGTCCGCGCTCGGTCTGCGATTGGAACTCTCTGTCTACTAGCGCGGTCGTTAGGATTTGTTCGATGAGCGAAAACCCCTGGCCGTGCTGTCATTCCCTTGAGAACGCGGTTTTCGAGCAAGCCATCCTCTTCGTCTCGGAGTTTCGTGAATGGGGTATTCCTATCCCAGACGGTGGAACGTCCTTTATGGAAATGACGTTCTGTCCATTTTGCGGAACCAACCTTCCGTCCAGCCTACGCGACGCATGGTTTGACAAAGCAGAGGAACTCGGCATCGGGCCTCCCTACGACCAGATGCCCGCAGAATAT
>CALLYL010000681.1 GCA_937859535.1 uncultured Myxococcales bacterium | reverse complement strand
AGCCGTCTGGGATTTTGTGAGATGTTTCGGCCAGCCGGAGAAAAGGTCAGTGACTCGGAATAGTAAGGAAACAAATCCTCACGCCGTACGCTGTGTCCGGTGGGATTGCGGACCGTGATCGGGGTCCACCAACTGGACTGCTGTGCCCTCGGGAGCGTGAAGGTCAGCTCGGTCGAAGAGACCCGGTTCACACCGTTGATCGCGATACCTTGCCAGTCGACCTGGATTCCTTCCAGGAATCGCTCTCCGAGCAGCTTGACCGAGCTGCCACCACTGGTCGGAACCGACTTGGGAGTCACCGCATACAGCGCCAGTGCCGGGTGACAGACCTGTTCCTGCAAATCACAGACTTCATCCGCCAGACACAGAGTTGGATTCGAAACACAGTTGTCTGGATTGGGGACGTTCAGGCTTCCCCAAAGCGACTGACAACCACCAAGAAATCCAGCAAACAAAATCGCTAGTCTCTTCATTTGTTACCCACTTGATCGAGAAAGGAATGAGGGTCAGCTACTGAAACAAAAGCGCCCAAGGACCAGCGGAGTCTCCCGGTCCGGGAGGAATCGCGGGGCGTTCGCGATTGCGTGGACCTGGCCACACCAAAAGGAGTGTTCCGGTCACAGTCAGCGCCGCTCCCGTACCGAGGAGAGCAGCACCTGCCGGGGTAGTATCGTACAGCCGAGAGCACGCCAAAAGGGGGGGCGCGGCCGGTTCGATACACTGTCCCGAAACAGCCAGCGCCGAGCCGCCAAGCCCGATAAGTCCCAGACCAATTCCTAAGCTGGAGATCCCAACGGCAATGCGCCACTTGGGACGAGGGTTCCGTTCTGGAGGAAGCTTGATGATGAGTGGTGCGGTCTCTTCGGCAACCAGCGAAACAGAGAGCTCCGAAGCCTGTCTGTTTGTGACCTCCTGATGGCCCTTGAACGGTTGATAGCCGGGTCGACGCAACTCGAAGTCGACCGGCCCGGCAAAACGCGGAATGGTGAGGGGAGTTGTCCCGTGCTTGCGATCGCCGACTTGAACCATTGCACCGGATGGCTGGCTGGTAATCCGTAGCGTGCCGCGTCCTCGGCCAACGGCTTCCACCAACAGGCGCGGCAGCAGCGCAGACAGAGACTCTGCAACCGTGGTTTCGTTGCACGGACTACACGGGAACGCTGCCTGGGCCGCCGACTCACCGATCTGGGTATCGGTAAGCGTTACAGAGACCGTTCCACCAGAGGATGACGCAGCCTGGATCCCGCTCACCACTAGCAAGTAGTCCATGAAGGACTGCTCGGCAATGCGGGTGATGCAGCGTGCGTCTCCTTTGCAGTCTTCATGACTCATGGCAGGTGCTGGCTGCACAAACAGGCCGCTGTTGCGGATGCTCTGCTCGATGACATGATGAGCTGACGGCTGCACGGCGGGGTTGCTCTGTAGCAGCTCGCTATCCAGTTGCAGCAGTGCGGTATGAAGGCGCTTGATCTCCATCGCGCCGCTCGAATCTTGGGCCAGCAGATAGGCCCGATGAGCCTCTACTTCGATCGCCTTTTCTTGGGTCTTGATTGGACTCTTCCAGGAAATCACGTGAGGGCCCGCAGACAACAGCAGTGGCATCGAGAGTGGCAGCACTCCGACGAGTCTTCCGTTGAGGAGTACCTGAGTCTCTGGGTCTCCTTGCATCAGTAATTCAGCGCTCTGTCCCTGTACTTGCGAGACGATTCGTTCGGCCTCTGCGCGCTGCTGGGTGTTGCGCTGCTGGGGCGAACTACTTGCTAGATAGCGCCGCATCAAGTCTTGCGCCACGACCGTTTGGCCTTCGGCATAGGCCACGATTCCAAGCTGATACAGCGTGTCTGGACTGTGATCCAGAACGTAGGCCTCCGAAAGCGCTGCATAGGCTGCCACGAAGTTTCGGGAGGCGAGTGCCATCACTCCTTGGGCCACCAGTGGGGCGCTGCGATCTTGGGGAGTCTGCACTG
>CALLYL010000680.1 GCA_937859535.1 uncultured Myxococcales bacterium | reverse complement strand
TTTCCAAAGGAGGCACCCATGTTCAAAAAGATCGCTCTCGCATTGGTCGTTGCTGCTTTCGCATTGGCCGCCGTGGTTGCGACCCGTCCCTCTGACTTCCGTATCGAGCGCAGCACCACCATCAATGCTCCGGCTGATATCGCCTATGGATTGGTCAGCGATTTTCACGGCTGGGCGGACTGGTCACCATGGGAAGCGCTCGATCCAACGATGAAGAAGACCTTCACCGGTCAAGCGGGCGAAAAAGGATCGAGCTACGAGTGGCTGGGCAACAAAGATGTGGGGTCGGGTCGGATGACGATTGTGGATGTGAAGCCATCGTCCCTGGTTGAGATCAAGCTGGAGTTCATCACGCCGTGGCAAGCGACCAATCAAACGACGCTGACCTTCGAGCCAGCGGGCGACAAAACCAAGGTCTCTTGGGCCATGACCGGTCACAACAACTTCTTCATGAAGGCGATGACGCTGTTTATGAACATGGACAAGATGGTCGGCGCGGACTTTGAAAAGGGACTGGCCAAGCTCGGTGAAAAATCGGCTGCCGAGCACGCTGTTCGCGTCGCCACAGCCCAGAAGAAGGCCGCCGAGGAAGCAGCCCAGCGAGCCGCCGCCGAAGCCGCTGTGCACAAGGCCGCCGAGGAAGCAGCTCAAGCCGCTACCGCCCCAGCCTCCGCATCGCAGAAAAAGTCGTAACCGCCTACAACCGCTCGGCCAGCCGACGACTCGCCCGCATCGCCAGCGCCATGATCGTCACCTGCGGATTGACCGCTGGCGAGGTCGGCAGCACGCTTCCATCACAGACATACAGCCCCGGTAAATCGTGTGCTTGTAGGTCGGTACCGACGACGCTGTGGTGGGAATCAAGTCCCATCCGTACGGTTCCGAGCGGGTGATACGCCGTCAGCTCAAAGTCTCGAGCGCGAAGTCGCATTCCCGAGAGCCGGTCGATCTCCTGGTGACTGGTGAGCACCGGCAGCGCAGCCACCACGGTTAGCACTCGCTCGGCCCCAGCCGCAAGAAACATCCGCGATACCAGAGACGCCCCACGCTGTAACCTCGCCACATCACGGTCGGCTAGGTTGTAATGAATCAGCGGACGCCCACCGGGGCCAGGACGGACGCTGCCGTTGCCCTTGTCTTCGACGAGAAAGCCGAAGCAACTTTGCCGGTCGTAGGCCGCCATGAGCTCCATAAATGGCTTGCCGACGAGAGTAATCGCCCCAGCGGTCTGCTCAGGAGGCAAAAATGCGCTCTCCATCAACATGCCTTCATCGTGGAACTCTTCCACGGCGTAACCCTGCGGTACCCCTGAAAAACTGTTGAGCTGGTACGGCATCACCGCCCGCAGCCCGATCGCGGGATGAATCGTCATGTTTTGACCGAGCGCCCCCGAGCGAGCGAGTGCGCGACGCGTCGCCACATCACTTTGGAGCAGCACCGGCGTCATCAACGTGCCACCCGCAACGACCACGGCCTTGGCTCGCACCACAAAGCGCGGAGGACGAAGCCCTGGGTGCGCGGCTCGCGTCGCCGAGACCTCCACCCCAACCGCTCGGCCTGCTTCGACCAGCACCCGTTCGGCGTGCGCACCGACGATTAACTGTGCCCCCGCCTTCAGCGCCATCGGCACAAACGAAACGTTGGTCGAGCGCTTCGCATCGGTCGGACAGCCAAAACAGCACAGCCCTTGCCCATCGCAGTCCGGAGCATTTCGCGCCAGCGGTCCATGGTGGGTAATGCCGAGCTTGTCGCAGCCTTCGGCAATCGGCTGATTTCCCTTCAGAAGCGACGTTGGCACCTTGGTGACGCCAAGCACCTCCTCAACCGAGGAGTAGAACGGGTCCATGCTCTCGGGGGTAAACTCGACGAGGCCGTGATCGCGGTGCCAGTCGGAAAAGACCCGGCTGGGCATGCGGTAACAGGTGCCCGAGTTGACCGTGGTGCTTCCACCTACGGTGCGTCCGACAGGGATCGGAATGAAGGTGTTGCCAATGGCGAGTGTGACACCCAGTTCCCGATAGAGCAGCTTTTGCATGTGGAACGAGCCGTAGGCAAAGTCGGCGCGTCCGAAATACTGGCCTTCTTCGAGAAGCACCACCGCTCGCCCGGCCTTGGCCAGTTCATAGGCAGCCACTGCACCGCCTGCCCCAGAGCCAATCACCACCGCATCGCACTCGATCACCTCGCCATCGGCTAGATCCCAGGCTTGTTCGGTTCGCTCATGAGCCCAGCGCGGCAGCTCAGTAGGAACCTTGGAGCGAGGCGTCTGCCCCATTGGTGCGCCGCGATAAGGGATATTGAACTGCCGATAGATGGCCGGGTCGTCGAAGTAGCTGCTCTTGAGAGGCGCCGACAGCGTATACAGAAAGTAACGTCGACCCACATCTCCCTCGGCAAAGCGCTGACACAGGCGCAAAACCTGCTCGGGCGGCAGGTCGACAATGTACTTTCCCATCGTCGCCCGGGCATACAAGTTGAAGCCCGAAAGCATGCTCCGATAGCCAGCGGCCACCGTCGGAATATCGGACATCCACCGCTCGGCCCGCAGGACGGTATCAATGTCCGCTTCGTGAAGACCGGCAACGTTGGGCATCAGCGCTCGGGCCAGCGTCAAGGCAGTCAACCGCTCGCGCTCACGAAGAACCGAACCGGTCCATTGGGGAGGGTCGACCCGGAGCGCCACCAGGTCATCCATGCGGCTGTTCGAAAGTTGAGGAAGCGCACTCATGGTAACCTCACTGGTTTATTGGTCCATCCAATTCACAGCCTACCGCTCGATACCTGAGCCCGCAAGCCCAGGATATTGTTGGGGAGACGGGAAATCTCCGCCGATTGAGCACGGTTTGGCATGTAGCCGTCGCGTGGTGTTATAACCCGCCCATGCTCAGCGCCCCAACAATCCAGCCGGATGACCTACTCACTGCGAGTGACGTGGACTCCTGCAAGTTCGCGACTTTGCGAGCCTCCTTCGCGGACACCGGCACCTTGGGTGATACTGGAAGTGCTGAGCAGCCTCTGAGCCGGTAAGCAAGCGATGGACGATTCAAATCGGAACGCTGGGGACAAAGGACTTCTGTCGCGAGTTCGGCGGCTGGTCACAGATCACCGAAAAGTGCGTAGGCTCGATGGTGAGCAGCTCAAGCAAGACCTGATCGGTGGTCAGCACGCATTTTCGTACCTGCGCCATCTGGTGCGCGGCAACGAAATGACCCAGGCTCGTTTTCCCGAGCAGCTTTCGCCGCATCATCCACCTGTACTACTGATTCACGGCTTCCTCGGGACACGGGGCTCGATGTTCGTACTGGAGCAACGGCTGCTCCGCGATGGATTCCACGTGTTTTCGTTTAACCTGGGGATGCTCAACGTTCGCGACATTCGAACCTCGGCGCTGCTCATCCATCGCAAAGTGCAGACCATCTGCGAGCAGACCGGGATCAATCGCATTGACATCGTTGGTCACTCGATGGGCGGACTCATCGGTCTGTATTACATCAAGCGACTCGGTGGCAAAGAGCAGGTCCGTCGCATCGTGATGCTAGGAACACCGGCGCGAGGCACCTGGGTGGCTGCGCTGGGAGTGGCGACCATGGGACTGCTTTCGGCGTCAAGCTGGCAGCTCTTACCGGGCAGTGACTTCCTCGAAGAGCTTCACCAAGGGCCGCTGCCGAACGAGGTCGAATTTTTTACGATTGCCGCCGAGAGAGACTGGCTCTGTCCACCGTCTGCGACGCAACTCGAAGGGGCCCACGGCGTCACCGTACCACTTGGTCACTCGTCTCTGGTGATGAGTGAAGAGGTCTATCGGAAGGTATTGTGGGCACTCCGTAAGGACGACTCGCCCCGCTAGGCAACACCATGAGGACACACCGCTTGGCACAGCCGGAGAGGACGCGATGACAATGATGCAAGCGGTGGTGCTGCCCACGGTGGGCCCACCGGAGGTGCTGCGGTTCACGAGGCTGGCCCGGCCCAAACCCGGTCGTGGCCAAGTGCTCGTCGAAGTGATGGCCACCACGGTGAGCCCGCTCGATTGCCAAGAGCGTGCCGGACAAGTGAGCCGATTTCTGCCCGGCGGACGACCGCAGGTGCTCGGTCACGATGTTTCAGGAGTCATCGCAGAGGTCGGCGAAGGAGTCGATAAGTTGGTGGTCGGCACCGCAGTGATTGGCCTACGCGCCCTGCAAAACCCCGGAACCTATGCCGAATTTGTCGTCCTTCCGGTCGAAGCCGTGACGCGCAAACCGAACCGACTGAGCTTCATTGAGGCGGCGGCTCTTCCTCTGTCGGGCACCGTCGCACTTCAAGCAATTCGCGATCGAGGACGACTCCAGAGCGGACAAGCACTACTCGTCAACGGGGCCGCTGGTGGCATTGGCAGTCTAGCGGTCCAAATCGGCAAAGCGCTCGGCGCAGTGGTCACGGGAGTCTGCTCAGGAGACAGCGCGGAACTGGTGAGCTCTCTCGGGGTGGATCAGGTCATCGACTTTGAAAAAGAGGATCTGTCCACGCTGACCGGAACGTTCGATGTCGTACTCGATACCTCAGGACAGCTCACGCTCGACGGTTGCCGCAAGATGCTACGACCCCAGGGTCGCTTCATTCCGATTGTTCCATCGGGACGCACCCTGTGGGATAGCATCACCAGTCGCCTTTTTGGAGGACCACAGACCGTGCCACCACCGCTGGCTCAACCTAGGCGGGCCGATCTGGAGCTACTCGCGGAGCTGGCAGAAAGTGGCAAGTTGCGTCCGGTGATCGATCGGGTGTTTCCACTCTCGGCGGCGGCCGCCGCGCATCGTCACGTTGAAGAAGGCCGTCCACGCGGTCGCGTCGTACTCACAGTCAGCCAGAAAGCTTAGACCGGCTGCTCGACCATCTGCTCAACCGCCAGTCGAGTGACAGCCACCGACGCAGGCAGCCCCTTGCCACCAATTGAGAAAATCGGTCCCGCTTTCACCCCGGCGTTTGCCGAGAGCAACTCGATAAGACTCGCAGGCAGCAAAATATCGCCCGAGTGAGCCTCTGCCAGCAGTCGGGCACAGGTCGCTACCGTCTGACCAAAGTAATCGAGCCGCCCATCCTGGCAGACCAGCGTGGCCGGACCCGCAAACAGGCCGATTCGCATCCCGAGCAGGTGGGCAAACGGATTTTCAGCCCGCAGCGCCATCACCGCCCGTTGCGCCGCGATCGCTGCCCGCAGCGCCAGCTCGTTGGTCTCGAACGCCACCACCAGCCCAGCGCCTTCGCTGTGAATCACCGCGCCCTGCTCCTGTTCGATGGCCTTTCGCACCGCTTGGGTCAGCTCCTGAAACTGCCGGAACGCTCCATTATCTCCGAGCGCCGCGCACAGCTCACCGAGAGAACCAAACTCACTCATCCACAGCGACACCGTCGGAACCGCTAGCTGCACGGTCGGCTTTGGCACCTCCGTTGGAAACAGCCGCCGGAACAGCGGATGCAGCGTCAAGCGATGCGCATGCAGTCGGTGATGATTCCACTCGGTCCGTTCGAGCTTAAAGTGTCGCGCCTGGTTGGTCTGGTGCTCGATCAGCAGCGTCCCGCCCATCGCGACCTCGACGTTGGCGGGAACGATGGAGTCGTTGACGGCAATGCTGGCCTGTTGGGGACCAAGAGTGCTGACCTTGAGCAGCCCGCTCGCACCACCGCGTGCCCACAGTCGAAACTCCCCTGGTTCGTTCGGAACCACAAACTGCAGGTTGCTCGACGCAGGCAGTACAAGCTGAGTCAAAACGTGTGGAGACGAGCTGGGATTGACGCTGGTGTAAAGCGGCCTCGCCAGCTTCCGCAGCGCTCCACCCGGACGAAACGTCACCTCGACGTTTCCAGCAAATTCGACGGGAATCCGCAGCTCACACAGCGCACAAAACACCTCGTCGGGCAGCTCGCTCAAGTGGTCGCATTGGCTCGCCGGGGTACGACAGCTTGGACACAACACATCGAAGCTCGGCTGCAAAAGCCCGCTGGCCGACGCATGGAGCAAAAGCCGCAGCAGCGTCGCCTCACTCTGTCCGAGAGACTCACACAGCGATGGCAGCCGCAGCGAATCGACATCCAGATCATCGGTGCGCCGCACATGCGCAACCAGCGCGTCGACGAGAGGTTGATCTTCAGGAGACAACGCAGCCTTGGTCTTCTGCTGCGCGGCAAGTAGCGGCTCCGCCACAAGCTGAGCAGGCCGAAGCTGCGTCTTTTCTCCGCGTTCAATCCCCGCATCGATGCGCAGCAGGGTCCGACCGAGGTGCCACAGCGTCCCCTGTCCATACAGCTTGACCAGCCACGCCAATTGCGGCAGCCGTGGCTCAAGCTGCATCTCAATGACAAGTTGGGTACCTTGTAGGCCAGGTGTGAGCGTAAAACGTGTCGCTATGCTGGCGAGTACGCCTTGATGCAGAACTCGCTTGGTCACAAGTAGTGACGGCTGATTCCACTGTGGTGGCAGCTCGGTGAAGGGGATCGCTCGAGGCCCACTGCGTGCCCGCAAAAGAAACCGCGCCGAGCCCTCACCGAGGAGCGGTTCCCTTGCAACCATCACCTGCCCGAGCGTTCGATAAAGCCTGTCGCTATCGGCCAAGACAACAAAGAGAGCGCTAGCTGCCGTCGCACACGCTACTTCTCGACGCAAAACGATGGCTTCCACGGCACCCCCAAGTGACTGTCTCTAGGCTAAGAAAAACCAGCCCAGTCGTCTAGCCCATCCTCTCGCTTATCCTCGACAAGTTGTGCTATTTGGATGACAGTCCGTCAGCGACCTTGAAAAATGACCCCGAAAACGGGTATTAGTGAGTATGCGCCCCACCGAGAATGGGCAACTGTTCCTGTCCCGGGTTAGCGAGCTTTTGCTGTCGTTTCCTTTCGACCTCAAGATCTTGCAAGAGGTCATCACCAACGACGAGCTGCCTCGCAACCTGCGTGAGCAAGCAGCGGGAGTGCTGATCCAAGCGTTCCTTCATCAGGAAGGCAGTGGCCCAGAGCGATTCCTCGACGATGTTCTACTGCTGCGAATCACTCTAGGCCAGATCGCTGCCGTCGATACTGACGAGGCCAAGCGCTTCTGCGACCGATTTGACGACGTGTTTGGTCCGCTCAAAGGCGATCTACCAATCCTCGCGAACAGTCTCGGACCAGAGCTATGGAAATCTCTGACGGCCCGCGTTATCAGCCTCGGTAAGATCGTCCACAAGGGCAAGCGGGCAGCCCAGTACGTGAGCGACGAGCATAGCTGGGATCAGCTCTACGACGACGGCCTCGACTTCCAGACCGCCTACAACGTCACCGAGGAACAAGTCCGCAATCGACTCCGCAAGCCGGAAACGATCATCGACGCACTCCACAAGCGCGGGTCGCGCCCCAAGTCATTGTGATAGTTTCCTCTCCATGCGTAGGGCCTCTCTGCTCCTCTACCTGTCCCTGTCCACTGCCGCTGCTGCCACCCCGGGTCCGTCTGAAACGGTTGGTCCGTTACCTGGCTACCTTGGCATGCATGCCAAGACGCGCGGTTTTTCGCTCGGCAAGCCGATGCGAGCCACGCCAACTCCAGACGGCAAGCAGGTGCTGTTTCTACGCGCTACCGCCGCCTCCCCGGAACTGAGGCTGTACTCGCTCGACGTCGCCACCGGACAGAGTCGCGAGCTTCTGACCCCGGCTCAGCTACTGCAAGGCGTCGAAGAACGTCTCTCTACCGAGGAAAAAGCCCGTCGTGAGCGGATGCGCCAGACAATGCGCGGCTTCACCTCGTTCGAGCTGTCCAAAGACGGCAGCTTTTTGCTGATCCCACTGTCAGGAAAGCTCTACACCTACCAGCTCCGCACTGGCGATAGCAGCGAACTGACCCCCGTCACCGATCCGTCCGAGCGCAGCGCCGAGCCGATCGTCGACCCGCATTTATCGCCAAGCGGCAAGTCAGTCGCCTACGTCCGTGGGCGCGACCTGTTTGTGCTCGATATTGCTACTCGCCGGGAACGGCGGCTGATGCACAGCCAAAGCCCGGTCCTAAGCTACGGCAGCGCCGAGTTTGTAGCCCAGGAAGAGCTGCACCGTTTTTCCGGTTTCTTCTGGTCTCCGGACAGCCAACACCTCGCGTTCACCGAGGTCAACAATCAACCGGTCGAGACGCTCTACGTCGGAGATGCGCTCCACCCCGAGCAACCGCCGCAGCCACTCCGCTATCCCCGCGCCGGGACCGACAACGCCGAAGTTCGACTAGGCGTGATCGCGGTAGGCGGTGGCCCCCCCCTCTGGGTCGAGTGGGCCCGTGACCGGTTGCCGTATCTTGCGACGGTGGTATGGCGTGAAGGCGGTCCTCTACTGCTGACGCTGCTCAGTCGCAGCCAGCGCGAACTGGAGCTCGTCACCGTCGATACCAAGACCGGCAAAACCCAGCGCCTGCTCAGCGAGCACAGTGATGCGTGGGTCAACATCGATCAGGATGTCCCCAGGCCGCTTCAGGACGGCTCCGGTTTTCTATGGACTAGTGAGCGACAGGGCATGCGGGAGCTGGAGTTACGCGACTACACCGGCTCGGTGAAGCGACTCATCGTCGACAAGAGCCAAGGGTTTCGCAAGCTACTCCACGTCGACGAGCCCGGCGGCATCATAAGCTACGCTGCCAGCGTCGAGCCCACCGCCCAAGACATCTATCGCGTCTCGCTCGTCTCCGGCAACCCGATCAAGCTGACAGCGAGTGGTGGCTATCACATGGCCAGCTTCGGACAGCATCCCGGCGTCTACGTTCTTAGCTCGTACTCGACGAGCCAGCTCGGCAAGACCGTGGTCATGCGAATCCCCGAGCCACGCCAGGCCGCTGCCCCCGATCAAGTCGTCGCCGAACTACCCTCCGTTTCAACGACCCCACCGTTTGTCCCAAACTTGGAAATCGCGCAGGTCGGAGCCCAAGCCTATCGATCACTTCTCGTTCGTCCGCGCAACTTTAAGCCCGGCAAAAAATACCCGGTCCTCGTCCACGTCTACGGCGGTCCGCACCAC
The DNA here is from genome assembly GCA_937859535.1 of uncultured Myxococcales bacterium. GTDB lineage: Bacteria > Myxococcota_A > Polyangia > Palsa-1104 > JAEUJZ01 > JAEUKA01. The sequence goes on along the minus strand of CALLYL010000680.1, from coordinate 739 downwards.
AACCAAGTCATGGCGATCGCCGGGATGTACATGCTCGATCAGTGGCTTGCCGATCACGGCTTCATCGTCTTTATGACCGATGGCAGAGGCACGCCGGGACGTGGCACCACCTGGGAGCATGCGATCGTCGGCAATTTCGGCGAGATTCCCCTCGAGGACCAAGTCGCAGCGCTCCAGGCTGCGGGCGAACGCTTCCCGGAAATGGACCTGTCTCGCGTCGGTGTCTTCGGCTGGTCGTTCGGTGGTTATATGGCCGCTCTCGCGGTGCTGCGTCGCCCGGATGTCTTCCACGTCGGCGTCGCTGGTGCTCCAGTCGTCGATTGGCGCGACTATGACACCTGCTACACCGAGCGCTACATCAGCACGCCACAGGAAAACGTCGATGGCTATGAGCGCTCGTCGCTACTTACCTATGCGCCGCAGCTCCGGCGACCGCTGGTGCTCATCCATGGGACAGCCGATGACAACGTGCTGTTTTTCCACAGCCTCAAGCTGTCGCAGGCCCTGTTCCGCGCCGGAAAGCCGCACGAGTTGGTTCCGCTGCCGGGGCTGACGCATATGGTGCCTGATCCAGTCGTCACCGAGCGACTTTGGGGTCGCATCGTTGGGGCGTTTGCCGCCGTGCTGCATCCGGAACTGGCTCACCTTGCGGTCAAGCCCGGTGCAGGTGCGCCTCCTTCGCCGGAGCCTATCCAGCCGGCTCCGGCGGACAGCGCCCCGAAGAAACCTCTCCCTCGAC
>CALLYL010000679.1 GCA_937859535.1 uncultured Myxococcales bacterium | reverse complement strand
TCGATGCCGGACTCGCTTTGATGGGAACGGTGCTCGGTGATCCGCCCGGACTCCGGTTCACCAATGCCCCGGTGTATTGGGACTACCAAGCCGTACTGAAGTACGCGCTCGCTGGAGGCACGCTGCGGGTGATGATTCTGGGCGCGGACGATCAGATCGCGCTTCGCTTTGCTCGTCCGCAAGATGTCGACCCATCGGTAAATGGGACATTTTCGACGCATATTATGTTTCATCGCTTGCAGTTGCGGTATCAGCGCCGCTGGGCCGGATGGGATGTGCTGTTTCAAAGCACCAGCGGATTTACAGAGACCGACCTTGAGCTGGGGCGGACGGTGTCAATGGCGGTGAAAACGCTTGGCACTGACTTTCGGATCGAGGCTTCGCGGGAGCTGTCCTCGCGATTCCGTTTCATGTTGGGAACCGACATCCAGACTTCCTACGTTTGGCTCGATGCAGCAGTACCCGCGCCAGTGCGCGAAGGAGAGTTTCAGAAACCACCAGGCTCGTTATCGCAGATCATCGCGCAAGACCAAGCCTTCTTTGCCAATCCGGCGCTCTATGCAGAGCTGACGGCACGACTTCACGAGCGCTTGACGGTTGTGCCAGGGATCCGCTTTGACTACTTCGGATTTTTGCACCGCTTTTCGCTTGATCCACGTCTATCGGCGAAGATATCGGTGTCGCCACTCACCACGGTCAAGCTCGGAGTCGGGCTGTATTCCCAAGACCCTGCGGTGCAGGACTACTTCTCTTCTTTTGGGAATGTCGAGCTGCGATTGGAGCGAGCGACCCAGCTCTCTGTTGCTGTGGAACAGGCAATCTGGAAGGGGCTCGTGGTGGAGCTTACGGGACTCTACAAACATCTATGGGATTTCGCAGGAACTTCGACGTTTTTGCGGCGCTTTGGTAGTGGGCTACAACCGACCGATTTGCATCCCGAGCGTACGGCCTCCCAAGTACGGGGAAGGATCTTTGGTGGGACGCTACTCCTGCGGCAGAGTCTATCGAAGTTCTTCTTTGGTTGGCTCAGCTATTCTTTGCTGCGGAGTGAGCGTGCGGACTGTGCGCTGTGTGACTTTCGGTTGTTTGACTTTGACCAGACCCACATCTTGATCCTCGCAGCTCATGCGTACCTACCGTACAAGTTCGAGATCGGGCTCCGGTTCCGCTACATCAGCGGCATTCCCCAGACTCCGGTACGTGGCGGATTTTATGACAGCGATACCGATTTGTATCAGCCGGTCCCGTCGAGTGTGCGCAACAGTGAGCGCCTCGCTCCCTTTCATCAGCTCGATCTGCGGATCGACCGCACGTTTGTGACCAAGCGGATGGTGTTCAAGTTGTATTTGGACATTTCAAACCTGTACAACAATCCGGCGCAGGAACAGATGGTCTACTCCTACGACTACACCCAACGTGCCGCGATCACGGGTCTTCCGATCCTGCCTTCGCTGGGAGTCCGTGGAGAATTGTAGCGTCTTGACAAGACCGTCTGGGCGCGATAAGTGGGCGGAACACTTCCCAATGTGGAGGCATCCGCCATGGTCCGTAGTGGTTCGGAATCTGCTTTAGGAGTCCTTCCCGGCCTGCTTCTGCTTGGGGCCGCCGCACTCTCTTTTGGATGTTCACCTGCCCCTCCGCTTAGTCGGATCGAAGAGCAGGTGTTTCATCGAAGCTGTAGCTTTGCCACCTGTCACGCGGCGGCTGGTTCGCCAGCGGGTGGTTTGAGTTTGGGGGCCGCGACGTTTGATACGCTGGTCAACGTCAAATCAACGCTGGCTCCTGACCGGATGCGGGTGGTTCCGGGCGATCCCGATAGCTCGCTGCTGTTTGACAAAATCGCCAGCGACAAGCCCAAGTTCGGAGCGCGAATGCCGCCCGCGCAGGCTCTCGATCCAGAAGAGATCGAACAGATCCGGTCCTGGATCCTCGCTGGTGCCCCCAACAACTAATCCTTCACCCAAGGAGTCCTGTAATGAAACGTCTGCACTCTCTCCTATGTTTATCTTCCCTCGCGATCTCTTCCTTCGCCTGCGCCCCGCAGGAAACCGAAGAAGAGATGCTGCAACGTACGGCGGTGGATGTGCGCATTCCGATTCCTGCGCCGGACCCGAAGTTCGTAGATTTCGTCGGTTCTGAACTCATCATCAAGCCCGGTGAAGACGCCATGATCTGTACCCATCAGCCCTTCGCTGGTGAAGATGTGGCCTACGACTTGGCGGACCCGCAGCAGGGCAAGTTTGGTCATCACTTTATTATTGTGAAGGCCAAGAAACCGCTCCCTGCTGGAACGGTAGAAGATTGTTCGAAGCCGGAGGACATGGCGAAGTACGATCTGCTTGCCATACCGTCCTTTGAGCTGCCGGCGGGTCATGCCTTCATGTTGCGTAAGGGCTCACCGATTGTGATGCAGTCACACTACGTGAACACTGGGAAGACTCCGATCCGCATTCGTGATCTACTCCGTTTCCGCCGGGTAGATGCTTCTAAAGTTAAGACCTGGGCCGCTCCGTTTGCGACCAACATGGCGTTCTTCGAGATCAAGCCAGGCCAGAGCGGCACTCTGAGCTACGACTGTGAGGTTCCGAAAGACTACAAGCTGATGATGACGGGCGGACACATGCATGAGTGGGGAAAGAAGTATGTGCTGTCCTACGCAGCAACTCCAGCAGACACGATGAAAGATCTGAATCGTGTGGATGAGTGGATGGCTCATTATCGAGATGAACCCCCTACGTTGGTGAAGAAGGCATCGCCGATGGATCTGCCCAAGGGCACAATCTTGCGGACGGAATGCAATTGGTTTAACGACACGAAGGATACCCTGATGTTTCCGCACGAGATGTGCTCGACCTTTGGTGTCGTCGTGGGGAGCCAAGACCCGTGGCTGTGCGTAGGAGACAAATAATGCGCGCATTTCTGACGCTGCCGTTTGCGCTGCTTCTGCTGTCCTCTTCTTGCGCTCCCAAAGATGAGCCGATTCCTGACGAGCAGATGCCGTCTGTAATGGAGACCAAGTTACTCGTTCGTTTCAAAATCTCCGATGGGGTGCGTGGCCAGCTCAAGAAGGATAGCTTGATCAAGGGAACCGCGTACGGAGAGTTCTTTCTAAGCGAAGATGTGACACTGACGGGTCCACGAAAGGGAGCTGTCGCCGCCGCGAGCCTTGAATTGCCGATCGACTTAAAGACCGACAAGCTGAGTGCGGCGAGCTGGACGAGTAAGCCACTGACCCCGCAGACGTACACCTTTTTGGGCTTCTTTGACATCGGTGACAAGAGCACTCCCACGACGCGTGATCCGGTCGCTGGTGATCCGGTGACGTTGCCGTTTACCAACAAGTTTGAGCTGGCCGCTGGTCAGACCATGCCGATTACGGTGTCGTTCGACCTACTGTACAACTAGCACGCGCTCTCGCGACAGGGTTCTACTCTGTTGTCTCGCCTTCGTATTCCTTCCTCTCTCTGCTTGCCGTCGATGTCTTTCGATCCTTGCGCTTAAGCTGGGGGAACAGACCCCAGCTTGGGACAGAGTCGAGAACAAAACTCCCATCTTGCGCAGAGGTCCATTCCCAAGCGAGAAGTGTTGCCGTCCAAGCAATCACTCGTACCCAAACTGGAGGACAACCTATGCGTAGTGCGTTCGGTGGATCGTCTGATCAGGTCAGCCCCTCTTCCTACACCCGCTCCCGTGGCATTCTGCGTTCACTGTGGACCGGCATGCTGACCGCTCTGTTTGTGGTCACCGGAGCGTCCGCAGAGGCGTTCGCGCTGCCGGTTGGCTATCCCGAAGAGGCGCAGCAAGCCGCCGCGCAGACTCCCACCTGGGAGGAACTGGATGCCGCCGGCGTTGACTTTACATCGATCGTCGCCCTGTCGAACTGCTCGGGTTCGCTCGTGCGGTTTTCTACCTCGCGCACCGATGACTACGCGATGGTGCTGACCAATGGTCACTGCTTGAGTGGCTTTGTTGCCGCAGGTGATGCAATTGTCGATCAGGCATCGAGTCGGACCTTCACGCTGCTCGATGCGAGCGCTCGCTCCCTGGGAACCCTGCGTGCTCAGCGGATGCTGTACGCGACCATGACGGGATCGGACTTTGCGATCTATCGCTTGACCCAGACCTATGCGCAGCTTGCGACGCGGTTCCGGGTTGCGCCACTGGTCATTCAATCGCGCCGCCCAACAGAGGGGACTGCACTCCGGATCGTCTCTGGATACTGGAAAAGGATCTACTCGTGCTCGATCGATCACTTTGTTCCAGAGTTGCGCGAGGGCACCTGGACGTTCCGGGACTCGATTCGCTTCACCCAGCCGGGCTGCGAGACCATCGGCGGTACCTCGGGATCCCCGCTCATCGATGTGGAGTCCAAAGCAGTCATCGGCATCAACAACACCGGCAATGAGAGCGGTGCCTCCTGCACCCTCAACAATCCATGCGAAGTGGACGCCAGCGGTCGCATCACTGCGACCAAAGGGGCAAGCTACGGACAGCAGCTCTACCAGATTTATTCCTGCCTGGATGCGACCAACAACATCGATTTGACCCGCGCTGGTTGCACACTCCAGAAGCCGAAGTGATCCGCAGAGCAGAGTGTCTACAGAGACTCCGTACCCTGACCTCAACTCATCGGTAGCTCTGACTTAGAGCTACTCTTTTGGGGCCACCGTGGCTCTTGGCATTTCGGTGGGCTTGCTGAGGGGGCGGAGTCTCTCACTGATGCGGGCATGGGTGAGCTCCATCAGGACCGACATCGCAGCAGACAGACCATCGGGCTCACTGGCTGCGTCGAACATCACTGCCAAACGACCACACCCCTGGTAGTTTTGGTCCCACACAATCCTCGCACTATCAAAGTGGACTTTCAGCGCATCTTGCATGTCTGAGGAACCAAGGAATCGCACGAGTTCACGCAGTTGTGGCAGCTCGCGATCTTCCAGGTGCAGCTCGACTCCGATTCGACAGTCTTTCTCGGGATGGATCAGGAACTCGAAGTGAACGGACGGCGGCCAGGTTCGGGGATATAGGGCCAGCCAGTTTGGCCGATGCTTGATGTTGTCAAGTGGTACGGCGGAGTGACCTGGCTGTGCAAACTGGACCGCCAGCTCAAGGAGATTGGCCTGCGCTTGCTGCTGCTGCGCTTGCGCCACCAGTGTTGGCACCACGATGTCACTGTCATCGCTGGCACGGTACCGCTTGAGCGTCAGGAGCACGAACTGAATCTTTACGTTCTGACACAGATAGCGGCAGATGCGCTGTAGGTGAGCCGGTGCGCGGTCCAGCACGAGTACCAATCCGACCCTTCCGGCTCGGAGGTTTTCACTCAACTGCTGACACATCTGCGCGTAGCGCTCGACCTCACCATGGCTGAGCTGGCGGAGCACTTCTTCGAGCTTGCCGGACAGAGAGGTGCTGAGATCCTCCAGCCGATATTGAGACAGCGCGGACACGTGATCGAGAAGCTGTCCGAGCACTTCACGGGTCGATCCCAAGCTGCGGGCCAGTCGCACTTCGCACAGCAGCAGCCTTCCATCGCTGTCAAGATACAGTCCGGCTACCCGTTCATCCCCCGGTAGTCGAAAGTTTGTTGCGAGCAGATGAATGGGGGTTCCCATCACTTGCTGAAGGAGCAGCGGGGCCGCAGCCAGATCTCGCTCCAGATCCTTTTCTTTGCCATACCGCTGTTCTTGGAGCAGGGATACCTGCGGCGAAGTCCCTCGCTGAATCCGCACAATGTGCATAAGAACAGGATAGCTGTTCTTTGTGCCCACGCACGCACTGGGTGTCATCCCAAGTGATTTAGAACCTTTGCGGGGCAGGACACACAAACTGCCACCGCACTTCGGGTCGAGCGAGCAGGCAAAATCGGGAGTGTTTGCGACCGTTTGGTCAAGCACCTTTCTCTGGGCGGGCTGGAGTTCTATCCTCGTAGCTGGTGGACTTTTGCGGCTGTGACGCTGGTTGCCATAGGGGGTGGTTCGTGTTGCACGATGATCTGGCAGAGGTTCAGTCGCTCGTGGCGGGGGCTCGATCGACACAAGAGGTGTTTCCAGCGATGGCGCTGCAAGACCTCAGTGTCGATGAACGGCTGGTGCTCCTCGAAGAAGAATACGTGGTGTTGGTTCGTAGGCTGCGGCCCGAGCGATTTGGCGGCAACAGCCTCGCGCAGAACAGTGCCCGTCATTTGCTGAGCAAGCTCTATGAATGGCATCAGCGGGCTGTGCGCGAACTAGAGAGTGCGCGTCCTCCCGTCGAGCCTGTGGTCCAAGCGGCTGTGCCCGATGTGGAGACTCCGGCCAGCCGTCCGCCGACCCGGCTGCGCAGCGTGCCGACGCCCTCGCCAAACTCAGAGGTTGACTTCACAGTCACCACCCCGAGCGGTACCTATCGGGCGACGAGGATTATGGCGCAGGGGGATCTGGCGATGCTGTATCGCGGCTCGTGTGAGACTGGTGCCAGGGCGGGCCAAGATGTGACGGTCAAGATCGCGATGCAGCGGGAAGATAGCGACCTGCTCATGGAAGAGGCGCGAATCGTCCGGACACTGCAATCCCAAGCAGGGGTCCAGCGCAAACACCTGCCCGAGCTGGTCGATCAGTTCATCGCACCGTCGGGACAGGCCGGCAGTATCTTTGCGTATCTGGATGGCTACGATCTGGACATGGTCCGCGATCGTTATCCGAATGGACTCAACGCCGAGCATGTGGCCTGGATTTTGGCGCGATCGCTGTCCGCGCTGGGCTTTGCTCATCAGCAGGGCATCATCCACGGCAACATCGAGCCCGCCCATATCTTGGTTCGTCCTGAAGATCACAACGTGTTTGTGATCGACTGGAGCTATGCGGTGGTGGCACCCGAAAAGACAGGGCAGGGATTTCGAGCGCACAACCCCGACTTTAGTCCTCCCGAGGTGATGGCGCGCAAACCGCCGCTGCCAGCGTCCGACCTGTATTCGCTCGGCAAGACCATGATCTTTTTGCTGGGTGGCGACGTGCGACAAGGGACGGTGCCGGCTCAGGTCGATGAGCGCTTCACCCGATTCCTACAGTTCCTCATCCGTGATAGTCCTCGGCAGCGCGCCCAGGATGCCTGGGAAGTGGCCGAGCAGCTCAAGAAGTTGCGGGCCGAGGTCTTCGGTCCCTCGCGTTTTTTGCCGCTTGAGATGTAAAAGCCTTTCCGGTCGCGACATCCGGATACAACGCGGAACCGTTCGTAGTAGGCTCCGCGCATGCGAAGAGGAATCCTTAAAATCGGTCTGCTGGTCGCGCTGATGAGTGGCGCTGGTTGTGGTGCGATGGATAGCGATTCGGACTCGCCACCGGGCGTGATCGGAAAGCCGTTCAAGTATCCGCTGGATGAACAGCTCCAGCTCCAGCACGTTCAGGTTCGCGGCACCCACAACAGCTATCACATCGATACCCACGATGGGTCCGTTGAGCCGTGGGAGTACACGCACGCCCCGATCTACGAGCAGCTCGATCGCTTGCAGATCCGTCAACTGGAGCTGGATGTCTCCTACGATGCGCAGGACGGGTTGACGGTGGTTCACGTTCCATTTGTGGACACCGGTACGCGCTGCACCCGCTTACTCGACTGCCTACGAGAGATTCGACGTTTCTCGGATGCGTATCCAGGACACCTTCCGATCTACGTTCAGATCGAACCGAAGAATGACACTCCCTCGGACGAACTGGAGACCTTCTTTGGGCACCTGGAGGCAGAGATCCTGACTGCTTTCCCAAGGCAGCGGGTGATCACTCCTGATGAGGTTCAGGGGGACTCTGCCACGCTGCGAGATGCGCTCAAGCTCCGAGGCTGGCCGGTGCTTGGTCGGCTGCGCGGGCGGGTTCTGTTTGCGTTTGATACCACGGGGCCGGTGCGGACTGCGTACACCCACAACAAAACAGACCTTCGAGGACGACTTCTGTTTGTGGACTCTGCACCGGAAGACCCGTTTGGCGCGGTGTCGGTCCTAAACGATCCAAAAAGTGTGGCCGAACAAGCGCAGATTCGGAAAGCCGTACAGAGCAACTTTCTGGTTCGGACTCGTGCCGATGCCGATACCCAAGAGGCTCGCGCCGCCGACACCTCCCGAGGAGAAGCCGCCCTCCTGAGTGCATCCCACTTCATCAGTACCGACTTTCCAGAACCGACGAGCAAGTTCTCTTATCACTTTGCAGTTCCCGGCGGTAAGCCCGCCCGCTGCAATCCGCTCGTGGCACCGATGAACTGTACTCCACTTGCACTCGAAGACCCCGCCTTCGTTGGCTCTGCTGAATCCAAGTAGGGTGATGGAGTCGGCCTTGCATCGCAATCTCGCGGACGATGGTCTGACCGGGCCACCGCCCAATGAGCGTTCCCTATCAGGATATGCATCACTGGCCTATTTTGTCATAGCTCTTTCGCTGGGAATGGCAGGGGCTTTCTTTCTGACCGAGATGCCGTTCTTGATGCGCAAAATTGGTGCCTCTATTGAGGCAATTGGTTGGTATAGTACGGCTTCTGTTTTTCCTTATGTTGTACAGCCATTTTTCAATCCGATCACTGATTTGTGGATCAAAAGGAAATCGTGGTTTATTTTGATGTCTCTGGCTTGTGCGTTGTCTATTATAATAGCATTATTTCTCATTATTCAGAACCATGAGAATCTCTTCTATGGTCTGATTCTGGTTGCCCAGATTCAATATGGGCTGGCGACGAGCTGCTTTGGCGGATTGGCTGCCACCACGCTAGATCGTGCCGGTCGACTCAAGGCCTCTAACTTGCTCAACCTGGGCATACAACTCGGTGGCGCGATTGGTGCGACGCTGATGCTGATGTTGACGCAGCGCTGCTCGGTCGCGACGCTCGCACTGGTGAGCGGCGCACTCATCCTTTTGCCATCCCTGGCAGTGCTGCTGATCCCAGAACCGGATCGCTTGAGTCGCAAACCTGGAGTCATCGTCCGTGCTTTCATCGCCGAGGCGCGCCAGACCCTGAGCGGCCAGGATGGATGGCTCGGTCTGGTTTTGTGTATTTGTCCAGCGGGGACGATGGCTCTTAATTTCTTTTTACCGGCGCTGGCGGTAGATTATCAGGCACCTGAGTGGATGACCGTAAGTCTTAACGGATTTGCCGGTTGGATTCTGACATTCCTGGGCGTCTATCTCGGCGGTGTCTTTTGCCTACGCATCGACAGTCGAGTTCTATATGTGGTTTCGGCTGTAACCATGTCCATGGTTGGTGTGTTTTGGGCAGTGATGCCGATGTCTCCATCAATCTATGCGATTGGTTCGATAGTGTATGATGTGCTGCAAGGTGTATCCATTACAGCTTGTTCGGCTATGGTGTTCGAATTGATTAGTAAGTCGAGCACCTCGTCCTCTACTCAATATTCAATCTTCTATGCATTTTCTAGCATTGCCCAGATGTATGTGCTGTCGCTCGATACGCATGTCTATGCGCGGCACGGACTGCGAGCGCTGTACACGACCGACGCCGTGCTCAACGTGGTCGGGGCGGCGCTCTTGCTGTTTTTGCTGCTTGGTGTTCGACGCGCTCGTAAGCTGAAACAGGTCGAGATTTCAGTTGTCTAATCGGCGCAACCTAGCGAAAATTTTGGCCGAACATGCGTCCCGGTCGCTTCCACAATCGGATACCCAAGGTGCCCCTGCCTTCCTTGGTCTTGGTCAGAGCCAACTCACGGAAACAGAGGGAGAGCCTGGATGGTCGCCGCGCCCATGTTTCCGTCTGAAGACGAC
>CALLYL010000678.1 GCA_937859535.1 uncultured Myxococcales bacterium | reverse complement strand
CTCCGCTGTCGCTCCTCGGCAAGGGACTTCGCGGTTCTCGAAGCCTGGCGGGTGAAAAGGTCCGCGACGTCATCGAACATGACCGGCCCGCGGCTGCACCCACCGCCTCGAGTGCGCCCACCAAGCCATCACCCGGAACGGCTGCCACGAAGGCCGAGGCCGCGAGCGAAGCGGCGAGTCTTCTCACCGACCCGAACCGCAAACACATCTTCAAGGGTGAGGTCCGTCCGAAGCAGGCAGACTCCGTGGGCTGGCACCTCGAGTCCAGCGGCGACAAAGACAAAGGTACCTACGTCATCGGGGGCACGCGCAGCCCATCCGACGCACACGGAGTCTATGAAGGCAATGTGATGATCGAAGGCGTCAGGAAAAAGGCGCGCTCGACGTTTTTTCCCAAGGACTGGACCGAAAAACAGGTCGAGTCCGCGATCGAAGAAGCGTACAAATCGCGGAAGCCCGACAGGGAGCCGGGTATCTACACCGGTCAGACATCGTCCGGGGTCGAGGTCGAAATGCAGCTCACCAACAAAGGACAGATCCACACTGCATATCCCCTCTACAAGGGACCAAAGTACAAAGGACCAGCTCGATGAAGTTTCACTTGGAGGCCTCGACGGGAACACATCCGGTTGTGGTGTTTGACGAGGAGCCCGATCCGATCCGATCCCGGCTGCTTTACATGTTTATGCGCGACGTGGATCGCAACGAAGACCTGTACCTCGCGGCGCTGGATCGGGCGGAGGCGGGGACGCCGGAGCTGTACTGGACCAATCACTATGTCGATGCGGATATGTACCCCGACGGTCGGGTGGTGCTTACAACGACGGAGCGGCTGCTCGAAGAGTATGAGAAGGACCATCCGCCGCAGACGGTGATTTCGATTGCCGAGGCGCGCAAGCTGATCCTTGATTGGCTGGAGGCGGAGAAGCAGTGGTACGCGGAGCGGGAGGCTCGTCAGCAGACCAAGGCGTAGCCGTCTCCACCCGCCGTGCCGCCCGAACGCTACGGACTCCCCATCCCGCCTGCGGGTTGGGATCGTTGCTGCGCTCAGGTCGGGTGGCTTACGCGCTGGAGCTTCGGAACGTCGCTCACAGGAGCGTCGTGAGCTCGTATCCAGTCGCGGTGACGATGACCGTGTGCTCCCACTGGGCCGAGAGCTTGCCGTCGGCGGTCACGACCGTCCAGCCGTCGTCTAGGAACACCACGTCGGGGCCACCGAGGTTCACCATCGGCTCAATGGTGATGGCCATGCCTGCTTTGAGGCGGAGGCCGGTGCCGCGCTTGCCGGTGTGATACACGTGCGGGTCGAGGTGCATCTTGCGGCCAATGCCGTGACCGCCCAGCTCCGTGACGATGCTCACACGATCGATGCGGGCCTGTTCCGCGATCGCGGCCCCGATGTCGCCCAATCGTGCGCCTTCCTTCACGACGGCGATTCCAGCGTCTCGGCACCGCCGGGCAGCTTCGACAAGGCGCGCCGCTTCCGGCTTCGCGACGCCGACGATGAAGGTGGCCGAGGTGTCGCCATGATAGCCATCGAGGTTGGTCGTGACATCGACGTTGACGATGTCACCGTCGATGAGGATCTCGCGTTCGTCCGGGATGCCGTGGCACACGATCTCGTTGCGGCTCGTACAGACTGCGGCCGGAAAGCCCTTGTAGCCGAGCTGGCTTGGCGTGCCCCCACGCCGGGCGGTGTCCTCGCGGACCCAGCGCTCGATCTCGCCCGTGGTGATGCCCGGACGGACGCGCTTGCCGACGTGGGCGAGGGTCTCGGCTGCGGCACGGCCCGCTCGCTTCATCTTCCCGATCTCCGCCGCGCTCAGAATCTCGATCGACATGCCTCGACGATGCGAAAAAGTCAGGCGGGCGTCCAATACCGTTTTGGTATGCTGGATTGGTGAGCCTCGCGCAGATTCGCTATTTCGTCGCTGTCGCCGAAGAAGGAAACGTCGGTCGGGCAGCGGAGAGGCTGCACATCGCGCAGCCGCCCGTCAGTCGGCAGATTCGCGCACTCGAGGACGAAATTGGAACGCCGCTCTTTGTACGCACACCACGCGGCATGCAGCTCCTGCCCTCTGGGCGGGCGTTTCTCGACCGTGCTCGGCAGATCCTAAGCGCCGTCGACGAAGCGAGCGCAGCAGCCAAGTCCGCTGCGACAGGCACGCCTTCTTGGCCGACGAAGCCGATCTATCGAAGACGAAACCAGCGCTCTGAGCGGTAGGCTTGATGGCGCACTCGCGGGGGCTTGTTCGGCGGACCGCGATCGGCCCGGAAAACTTCCCCACACTGTCCACTCGGGATCAGGGAAGGTTTCCGGAGTTTCTCGACGAGATTCACAGTTCATGCTGT
>CALLYL010000677.1 GCA_937859535.1 uncultured Myxococcales bacterium | reverse complement strand
GCAGCCTGGAAGAGCAGCAGCGCGGACTGGCCGAGCCCGAGCTTCTGCGGCTGTCGATCCAGAAGCGTTTGCGTAAGCTCCTCGAACATCGAGAGCTGGGCCTGGCGATGTTGGTGGATCGAGACGGTGTGGTGTTGTCGCGGGTCGGAGTGGACGAAGCGCGGCACGGCGACTCGGTGGCGGGTTGGCAGCTCGTGCAGCTTGGGCTGCGCGGCTATCGGCTCGATGATCTATATGAAGAAGGCGGGCACATCTACGAGGTCGCGGTGGCACCGCTGACGACGCCCTCGCACGATCGGTATGCGGGAGCGCTGGTGGTCGGTCGTCCGCTCGATGCACGGCTCGGGACTACGCTGGGGGTGGAGGTCGCTTGGCGACGTGGTGGGCAGCTTCTGAACGGCGTCAGCGCGGGTCCACCCCCTGGGGCGACGGTGCTTGCGGTCCGGCGACCCGGCTCGGTCGATGGGGTCGAGCTGCTGAGCTGGCAGTTGCCACAAACGCCATCGCCAAAGGCCCGGATTCTGCGCAGCGCGGCGACGGGGTTGCCCTCGCGATCGCTGCTTTGGGGTGTGCTGGCGTCGGCGCTCTTGCTGGCCCTGGGCCTTGGCCTTTTGGCTGTTGATCGTGCTCGGCTCGACCAGCAGCAAACGGACGCGATCCTACCGACGTTATTGCCGCTTCCCGCCGATCCGGTGGGATTTCCCGAGCCAACCGTCACAACGGCCCCTGCTGCGGACCCAGCGCCAACCGACGATCTTGCGCACATGTACGCTGATTTCGTGGCCGCCAAAGTCCGCTGCGGAGAGTCGCTTGGCGGCCTCAGTTTCGAGACGTTTTGTGACGAAATCCTCGGCGGCAAGCAGAGCATCACCCGCGACCAAGGCTGTCGCGATGTGTACTTCCGAGTTCAGGTCAAAGACGGTCGCGCCACCTTGCGCGCCACCCCGGTGTGGTAGTGCCACCGACGTTATCGCAGCGAGCACAAGTATCGCTTGAGGCGCAGATTCCCTCTACGCGGCATCTTCCCATAGTGGGAGCAGTACGATGACCGAGAGCAGGGATGACCGCGAGCGACTTCGTGACAAGCTACAGCGGCTGCCGATCTTTCCGCTCTATCGGGTGCAGCTCTTCCCGCGAGCGATTTTGCCACTCTACATCTTCGAGCCGCGCTACCGCGAGATGACCGCCGCGTGTCTGGCGGGCGACGGATTGATGGCGCTCGCGCAGCTCAAACCGGGATTTGAGGCCGACTATCAAGGGCGGCCGCCGGTCCGATCGATGGCGGGGCTGGGCAAGATCATTGCTCACCGCGAAAACGCCGATGGAACCTACAACATCTTGCTCGAAGGGCTCGGGCGGGTACGGATCGATGAGGAGCTACCGCCGGAGCACTCTTATCGCGAAGTGCGGGCGCATCGGGTTCGAGACCGCATCGCCGAGGGCTTCGATCAACAGACGGTGCGCGAAACGCTGCGGCTGCTGATCGACAAGCTGTCGAAGACCATCGGCGAAAGTGGGGCGTCGCTGCGCAGCCTGTGTGCCGAAACCAAGCGCCTGCCGTGTCTGATCGATGTCTTGTCCTCTGCGCTCATCCAAAAGCCAGTGCTGCGGCGGCGGCTGTTTGAGTGCCGCGACCTGGCTACGCGGGCCGAGCTGCTGATCGTTTCGCTCGCCAAGATCGTTGCTGGCTTGAACAGTGAGGGCCAGTCGGAGCTAAATTAGCCCATGATTTTTCGTCGCTCCTTTTCCCGCTCGGCGATCGCGTTCGCGCTGCTGGTGTTGCCGCTGCTCGGCTGCCCCAAGTCGCCATCGCCCAGCACCCCACCGCAGCAGCAAGATCCGGACGAAGCGCCATCGCTCGGGCCTGGGCAGAGCGGCTCGTTTGACTACTACGTCCTGTCGCTGTCGTGGTCGCCGCAGTTCTGTAGCAGCCGCAAGTTTCCGCCCAGCGATCAGCAGTGCGGGGACGGTCGTCGCTTCGGCTTCGTCGTTCACGGGCTGTGGCCGCAGTACGAAAAAGGCTATCCCGAGTCCTGCGCGACCACGTTTCAGCTCGCGCCGCCGACCGTGGAAAAGGCGCTCCAGATGATGCCCAGCCAGAAGCTCATCGAACACGAGTGGCAGAAGCATGGCACCTGCAGCGGTCTGTCCGCCGAGCAGTATTTCGGGCAGGTCGAGACGGTCTACGCCGGGCTGGTCATTCCCGAGCCGTATCGTCAACCGACCGCGCCCGTGGTGACCTCCCTTCCCGAGCTCAAACAGCGCTTCATCGAGGCCAATCCCCGCCTGGTCGATAGCAGCATCACCGCGCAGTGCTCCGGGGCCTATCTGCGTGAGGTTCGGATCTGTCTACGCAAAGATCTGTCACCGATGCCTTGTACCCAGTTCGTCCGCGACTCCTGCAAAGCCCCCGAAGTTCAGCTCCGCCCCCTGCGTTAGCCGCCCGATCGCGATCTTCGTCGCCAACCCCAGCATTCCGGGTCCGTCTGTGTCCTCGCTCATCCCACCGCTTCACGGCGGTGCGCACGGAAACCACACTTGCTGAACCGTCGACAGGACTAGCGTTTTTGACAGCGCTTGCGCCCCTGATCCAAATCGGCAGATCCTACAAATACTATGGAAGCTGCAAAATCATCGTCCTCTACAGATATCCTGGTCCTTGGGCGGATGAGCG
>CALLYL010000676.1 GCA_937859535.1 uncultured Myxococcales bacterium | reverse complement strand
TCGGGCGAGAGCCGGGTCTGCCAGAAGAAGTTGCCGCCGAAGCGGGCGAGTTGGCCGCCGCGGTCGAGCCAGGCCTCCAGATGGTCGCGCATCTCCCAGGTCCAGTATTCGTCATGGCCGACGATCACAGCGCGGGGGTAGCCGTCGAGGAGTTGGGGGTCGGCGTGCAGGTCGTGCTGCCAGCGTCGGTCGAGCAAGTCGCACTCCCACCATGGCAGATGGTAGCGATCGAAAACTGCCAATCCGGTACCTCGCACAGGCCCGCCTGTCGGATGTCGTCACAACTCGTGCCGCGCACGCACTTGGCGATGGCCGTAGCGAAGTTGGGATGGTGCTCACCGCAGCCGTTTTCGGTGCAGTTGATCGCCGCGTGACTGGTGCAACACGCATAGAGTCGGGAAGCCGCATCCTCACAGAGCAGTGTCGTAGTGGTGATGTCACTGCACGAGTGACCAAGCAGCAGACCGACCGCCACACAGGTCACGATGGCTCGTCGCAGCATGCGCTTTTGGGGAGTGAGAGCGAAAAGACGCATACCGCATGCTTTAGCAGGTTCGCTGGGGGGAGGGTTTCAAAAAATTCGGCTGAGCGCCACCAGTTTGGCCAGCGGGTCTCCAGTGAGAGCAGGGTCGGCCACGGAACCTGTGGTCGCACCGCTTGGTGGCGGGATTCCTGTGCGGCGGGGTCTGCTGACTAGGGGGGGCGCGGCTGCATGCTATTCTGGGCGGGCCTCGACCGACTGTGTGTTTCGAATTGGCGGCGGCTCGGTAGTTCGAGCCACCTGGCGCCGATACAGGTGTGGTCGAGATCATTCACTGTTGGGGGATGACCTATGGTTTTCTGCGCTTCGCGACCGCTTCTTGTGTCCACGCTCTGTCTGCTAGTGGCTGCCTGTTCGGAGGGAGGAGGGAGCGGCACACCGATTGATCCGCAGCCTGACATGGCCACCGAAGTCACCGGCTCTGGACGCTGCGAATCCGATCCGATTGTCCATCCCGAGACGATGCTCGACACCACCACCGGCGCGACCGACCTGGCGTTCGCATCTGTCACGGGCTTTGCCATTCCTGCCCAGCTTGGCCAGACCGAGACCCGAGAGATTTTCACCAGCGCGGCGGCCTTTGAGCGGTACTTCGGTGCTCCGGCCCCGAGCAGCATCGACTTTGGCAAGAGCTGGGTCTTCTTCTACAGCGCCGGAAGCAAGAGCACCGACGGCTATGTCCCCGCCGTGGCCCGCATTCGCACGGTCGCAGACCAAGTCCGGGTCGATACCTCGCTAGAGATTCCCGGTGCCGCCTGTGCGGTGGCTACCGTGGTCACTCGTCCCTCGGTGCTGGTCGCGTTTGCCCGGCCTACGCTGTCCCTGTGCCGGTCGACCTATCACCACCTGGAAACCACCAAGATGTGCGTCCCACCAGAGCCCGGCCCGGCCTGTACTGGCACGCTCACCGATCGCGGCATTGATGAGATGCTGACCACTCGCCCTAGGGCTATGATCCCGTCCGAGAGCGGCTTCACCGCCTACAACCCCAACTCCGTCTCCATCGGCAACTACCAGACCGGGAGCTGGACCCGGGTTTGCAAGAGCGCCACCGAGTGCGACCCCTGGGCCCAAGACACCCTGACCGGCGATTACTACACCGGCAGCGCGTCGTTCTATCGCGAAGCCACCGCGATGCGCCTGATCCTGGTCTCTCCGATCATCGGCTATCAGGTGAACATCGGCGGCGGCATGAACAAGAGCTGCTTCCGCTACGCCAAGGGCATGGGCGACATGATGAAGCAGGCGAGCGGTAGCACCCAGGTCGCTGTGCAGCTTGTCGAAAGCTCGGGCTGCTACATCGGCGGTGCCACTGCTAACGGTGACAGCTTCCGCCTGGGGCCAGTGAGCGGCGTGTTCGCCGACCGCTGCTTCCGGTTGACCCAGAATAAGCAGACGGTCATCGGCGTGAACTCCTACCGCGAAAACCTCGTGGTGGTCTCCGGTAGCTGGTAACCACAACAGGTGGTGGTCCAGATTCCGTTCCATCGAATGGCTTGCCAAACCGGGTCGGCGGCTCTGCCCGCTCACCAGGGGTCATTGGGTTGGCGAGAGGGCGGATGTACCGGACGGAGGCTGTGGTAGGGTGACTTATGCGCGTTGGCTTGCTTACATGGACGTTGGGTTCGCTGCTGCTCGTGGGTTGTGCCCACAGCGTGCCGCTTGCTGAATCGGCCAAGATTACCGATTCGACCAAGGCGGTGACTTGTGGCAAGGGCACCGAGTTGTCGCGGGGCGTGTCGTATCAGACCTATACCTCGGCGTGGTGTCAGCGCCCCGAGGGGGTCAAGCACGGCGAGTTTGTCGACTGGTGGGAGAATGGTCAGAAGAAATCTGCCGGGCTGTACCGCGAAGGGCGTCGCAATGGGGTGTGGACGTTCTTTCGGGAAACCGGCGAAGTCGACTCGCGGATCGAGTACCGCGATGGCATTCCGATGGGTCCAAGCGGCGTGCCGATGACGACCAGTGATCCGGCGGCAGGTGTGCCCTAGATCAGGCTCGCGAACGTCGCTTCGCCGAGCGTCTGTTCCTGCTGCTTTTCCAGTCGTGCCAGCACCTGGTCGAGCTGATCCGGCACGGCTTCCGAGTGCTGATACTGCGCGGGCTGAAACAGGCGAAGTACCTCATCGATGCGAATCGATTCGGGCGGCTTCGATAGCAGATAGCCGTCTTCGTGCTCGACGACAAGGTTGTTTTTGGCCAGTCGGCTCAAGATTTTACGGACGATGCTTTCGGGCAGGCCGTGACGCTGCGTCAGCTCGTCCACCGGCAGGCTCTTGCCACCGTGCTTGAAGTGTCGCGCCACATCGGTAAGCAGCCGTGCCGCCAGCGGTCCATTGATGGTTAGCTGCGCATCATGCGTGGTGCCGTCAACATGGATCTTGAGCTGCCATGGCAGCCGCTGCACCGCTCTTGAGACTTCGACTCCCCACAGCACAATCAGCCACCATAGATAGATCGACACCAAAAACAGCGGCAGCACCCCGAGCGCGCCGTAGATCGACTTGTAGCTGGTCGCCACCCATGCCAGATAGCGACCGAGTCCAAACTTGCTGATTTCCAGCAGCACTGCCGCCGTGGCCCCACCGGATAGGGCCGCTGGCCATGACACCCGCAGCGTGGGGATCAGACGATTGGCGAGCGTCAGCATGATGGTGGTCAGCAGCGGGGATAGATACGGCAGAAACACCGCGAAGCCGCCCCACAGCTTTTCGGTTTGCACAAACGACAGCGTCACCACAAACGGCAGCAGGGTAATTCCCGTGTAGAAGAGCAGGAATCGCTCGATGTAGGTGCGCTCGCGATGGGACTCCCAGATGTGGTTCCAGATCGACTCGACCGATAGAAACAGGAAGAAGCCCACGGCCAGCGCGGCGACGATACCGAAGCTGCCCAGTCCGCCCGCCGTGAAATTGCCCGAAAAGGTCGACAGGCGGCCCACGACCTCGGCCTGCGCCTCTTGCGAAGACGGGAACACTTGCTGCACCACCACCGATAGCAGCCGCGAGCCGTCTTCAAGCTGGCCGCTGTACTTGAGGAGTGCCAGCGCAATCGCGAGCAGCGGCACCAGCGCGAGCGCCGTCTGATACGACAGCGAAGAGGCGGCAAGCGAGCAGCGGTCTAGCCAGAAGCCGTCCCATGCATGGACGATGATGCGACGGATTCGGGGACCGAGCGGCGGAAGCTTCGATAGGATCTCGGGTTGACTCGGTGGCACGATCCTATCTTTCCACGATTTGAGAGCACCCGGCACGGCGGAAACGATACGCGCTAGTCAGTATCGTGGCTGGTGGTGCTGGCTGCGGTGGCTTCCTTGGCGATGACTGCTTCCACGATCCGGGTGACGTCGAGCTTTTGGATGTTGGTGCCGGTTGCCGCTGGAACGATCAGGATCGGCTTGCCTGCCAGCGCGTCGGCGATGCGGAGCTTGACCGCCGTGCGACCACCGGCACCCGCCATCGCTTTGTTTTGTTTTTCGATCCCCTTGGCCTTCGCGGTGGCTTCCACCAGGATGGCTTTGGCGGTGCGCTGGTTTTCGTACAGCGCCCGATCGGCGGCGATGCGTATGCGCTCGACGCGACCCTTGGCTTCGGCAATCTGCGCCTGGACATCACCACGGGCCTTTTCGAGCTGGCGATTCTGTTCGGCTTCGGCTGCTTGCGCCTCACTCTTGAGCCGCTCGGCGACCTGCTCGGAGATCTTGCGCTCGTGAATCACCCGCTCGTATTCGGGATTGAAACGCTGCTCGCCCGGCATGACGTCGATGATGACCACGCCTTCGCCGCTTAGCTCCTCCATCAGCTTCTTTTTGGCCTTTTCGGACTTTTCGAGCAGCCGCTTGCGATCGAAAAACTCCTCGGAGTGCAGCTCATTGAAGGCATCGCGAACGTAGGCGCGACAGGCCGGGCGAACCAGCTCCTCTTTGATGATCGCGGTGCTTCGGCCACCCCGGGCCAGGATCTGGGGCGCTTTCTCGCGGTCGATGTGCCAAGTGACGGTGACATCAATGCTGATGTCGTTGCCATCGGTGCTCTTGAGCACAATCGCATCATCCCCGGGACGGTCCCCGCGATCCTTGGCCGCCGTCATTTCGAGCTTCTGGATCATGATGTCGAACGTCGCCCAGTCCGACAGCCACGGAAAAAATACGTAGGTGGCACCGGGCTCGTAGACCTTCTGTTCGATTCCGGCACCAAACACCTTGCGAGTGCGGACACCGACTTCGGTGCTGTCGGTGCTGTAAGTGGTACAGCCCATCGCACCGAGCATCGGGCAAAGGCACAGCAGCAGCTTGAGCATGGAGTGGGAGAAACGCATTACTTCACCTCAAACTGATGCAGCAGTTCGCTCATGTTGAGTGGGTTTGTGCTGCCTTGCCCCGTCGAAGGAACGATGATGACGCGGACTCCCTTCATCAGGTCTGCGAGCTTCTGTCCCACCATCGCTTGGGCACCGGCTCCTTCGAGGGCACGGTTTTCCAGCTCGGTTCCCGAGGCCATGGCTGTTTTGATGAGGAGGTCTCCCTCTGCCGCTTGGGTGCGCTGATACAGATTGGCATCGGACACAAGCTGCGCGACTTCACTGGTTCCTTTTTCACGGGCGACCTGGACCGCTGCTTGACCGATCGAGATGATCTCACGCTTGTGGGCATCCTCGCGGGCCGCTGCGCCCTCTGCTCGATTCTTGAGCACCGTCTGGTCTTGGATCTTGCGCTGCTCAATCTGGTGCTGATACGCCTTGTCGAAGGAATACTGTCGAACCAAAATCTTGACCAGTTCGATTCCGGTCGTCGCAAACTCAGTACGGAGCATGTCGGTGGCGTTCTTGGTCTGCTTGAGCCGCTTGTCTCCCTGATAGAACTCTTCGGCGGTCAGCTCGCCGAGTGCTTTGCGCAGCACGTAGTCCGAGCGCGGAATCACCACCGTCTGTTCGTACATCCGTCCTGGTCCCAGCGTGGTAATGACGCGATAGGGATCGTGGATTCGGTACAGCACGGTGGCATCGACCGAGACTTTGTAGTTGTCGGCAGTCTGAATGACGATGGGACCGGATGCCGCACCGCCGGTGCTGTGTTCGCTACTGGTGGCAGTGCGGTTCAGCGCCTGCAAATCGGTCGGGTAGATGTGCACTCTTTCATAGCTGGGAATGACGATGTGGGTGCCGGTCCACAGTGGTTCCTTTTGGATTCCTGAGCGACCACCGACCTGTACCTGACGCATTCCGACTTCGGCGGGGCCGACGTAAACGGTGCAACACGAAGTCAGCCAATATCCGCCGAGAAACAGCAGCGCCGGGACGCTAAACCAGCGCTTGCTAAGGAGGTACTTGATGACGCGAAACAGTGTGTCCATGCGGACTCCCGAGTTGAGCTAGGAATCGGTTCCTAGACAATATGGCTACGTTAGGAAGACTCTCTTGGGGCGGTTGCGGCAGCAGCGGCACCCTGCGCCGCCAGCAGTCGTTTGCCATCACTGGATTCGCTCACTTGTGGCAGAGGCAGCGAGCGTCCGAGCTTGTCGAGGTCTTCGGCCAGTCCAAACAGCGCGACCTGATGTTTTTGATTGAGCCACGCTCCGTACAGATCCGGCAGAAAGGGACTGAGGAGCGGAGCCAGCGCGGCGAGCGCAAACGGAATCCACTTTTCCCAGATCGGAATAAACGGTGCCCAGACGATAAACACCCCCAGCAGAAACAGTCCGAGCGCGTAGCTGAGTCGATTGTAAAGATCACGTCCTTGCCAGGCGCGACGTGGTGCTTGTTCAAGCTGATTCTGGGTCTGCGCAATCCGGGCATAGCGCGGCAGCAGAACGGCTTCGACCTCGCGCCGATAGATTGCAAACTGCGAGTCTTGGCTGAGATCAGCGTCACTCTCATCGACGCGAAACTCGCGATACAGCTCGGCCAGTCGGACCTCGACCCGTTGCCGTAGCTGGGTGAGGATCTGGTCCTCGCTGGCCTGCGGCGGTAGCGCTGGACGATAACGCTCTAGGTCGGCGACCAGCTCGCCACAGAGCATCCCAAACTCTGTCTCAGCCCGCTTGATCACGACAGTCTGGCCAGATGGTAGCGCCATTTGCGCGCTGCCGGGGCGGAAATCGAACGCTGCTGGGGGATGGAAAGGCGGAAGAGAGGCGGGAAGGCAGGCGGCGGTTAGCCGTAGATGCAGTCGTAGCTGAAGGTCACGCCGGAGAGGATCGGCGTCAGTTCGACGCTGGCGGCGCGCATGCTGAACTCAACTTGGAGGAGCGGCCCACTGGCCTCTGGGATGTCGAGCGAAACCGGAGACATCTCAGCGGGGATCTTCGCGACCTGGGTCCACTTGGCGGCCTCGAGTTCGGTTTTGCTGTAGCCGGAGCGGATCTTGATGACGACCTCGGTGCCGTTGCCAACGGTTGCTTGCCAGTCGAGGCTGAGCCACTTGGTACGGTTGCTGCCGCCGCAGCCTTGCGCGGTGTAGCGCCACACGCCGGTCGGGGCCGCCGCATTGCGGAGCTGATAGCCGGTCATGTCGCTGTACGTGTACGGACCAGTGCCGACCTTGATCGACTGGGTGGTGTAGTCGGTGGGGTTCACCTTGTAGGCCATGCTGTTGGTCTGGCTGATGATCCACGGCGTGTTGTCGAAGTCGATCGCGGCACCGACGTTGTTCGACGAAATGTTGGCGGTCTTGCCCTTGAACACCATCTTCGGACCCGAGGCGTCCACGTGCAGCATGCCGGTGCTGGTATCGGCGACCCACAACTGGTTCTTGCTATCGAGCGCAAGTCCGCGAGTGAAGGTCGCGCCCTGGCCGCTCAGGTCGAGCTTTTCCCAGGTGCGGGCGACCGGATCGAAGCGCGAGACGCAGGTGCTGCCAGCGGTGTAGATGTTGCCGCGAGCATCGGCGGCGATTCCGTACGGGCAGGGTGGGGCGAGCGAGCCGCTGAAGATTTCGACGGCGTCGCCCATGCTGGTCTGGATGCGGGCCAAGCTTCCTTCGGCACCACGGACCCAGACGTCGGCGTTCTTGTCGATGACCAGGCCGTAGGGCATGGCCGGGCTGACGTTGATGGTCTTGAGGATGCGACCGGTCTTTTGATCAAGCCGAACCACTTGCTTGGTGCTGTACAGGCCGATGTAGATGTAGGTGTCGCCCTCGGCAAAGCCCGCGTTATAGCCGGCTGCGCGGGGATAGGAGTTCGCGGTGAGCGGGGTCATCCACAGGATGCACTCATCGGCGGGATCATTGGGCTTGTCGGTCGCCCAAGGAATCGGCGTGGCGGCTTGTCCGGCGACGGTGTTTTCCGAGGTGTCAATGACGCCGTTGCCGTTGCGGTCGATACAGCTCGATCGGTCACCGGCGATGCGGACTGCCGAGGCTTTGGCACCTCCACTCGAAGGGCGGTTTGCGACCACCACGTCGCCTTGGAGCCCAACGGTGGTTCGGCTGGGATCGGCACCGCCACCGGGATAGGTGTAATAGCGGGCGACCTCGATCATCTTGCGGGTATCAATTTTCGAGACGGTGCCTTCGCTGCTGTTGGCAACCCAGATGACCGGTGTGGTGGTTGCGATTTTGCCGGACGGA
>CALLYL010000675.1 GCA_937859535.1 uncultured Myxococcales bacterium | reverse complement strand
GGCGCTGCTTAGCGAGGGTATAGACCGCGATGAAACCATCGACCCAAGCGATCTTTTTGCCTTCAGCGTGGGTGCGAGGCTTGTAGGAGATCGGTAGCTCGACAATGCGATGGCCGCTCTTGAGCACTTGAGCCGTGAGTTCTGGTTCGATCTCGAACCGTGAGGCGCGGAGCTTCAGCTTCGGCAGCACTTCGCGACGGAACAGCTTGTAGCAAGTCTCGATGTCGGTCAGGTTGCCGTGGAACAGCAGGTTGGCAAAACCGGTCAGCGCCCGGTTAGCAAGGTAGAACATCAGCATGCCGCGTCGCTTGGTGCCGCCACCGTCGTTGAGGAAGCGCGACCCGTACACCACATCGGCCTCGCCCGACACAATCGGCTGCATCAGCTTGTAGTAGTCGGTGGGGTCGAGTTCCAGATCGGCGTCTTGGATGGTCACGATGTCGCCTTCGGCCATGCTAAAGCCGATGCGCACTGCGGAGCCTTTGCCCAGATTCACTGGGCAGTGGTAGACGCGGATGCCTGGACGACCGCTCTCGAAAGGACGCAGGGCCTCGCGAGTGCCATCGCTGGAACCGTCGTTTACGACGATGATTTCTTTGTCGAACGAAAGCGCGGACACCGCCTCAATGACGGCACCGATGGTGCGCTGCTCGTTGTACACGGGGATGATGATCGAGACCTTCACCCAATTGCCTTTCAATATCAGGCCTATCTTGTAGCGCTCACGGCGGCTTTTGGGGTGAAAAAGTCGGCCACCTCGACAAATTCCCGCTATCGCCGAGGTCACATTGCCAGTTTCCCTCTGACCTCGTAGCATCGCAGCGGTGCCACGGATGAACCGAATTGCCAGCGCAGTGATCGCGACTTGCTTGCTTCCGAGCGTCGCCCATGCCTGTGCATCGTGCGGCTGTGGCGATCCCACCCTTACCACCATGGGTGTCGAAAAGCCGTTCAAGAATCGCATCCGTTTGTCGTTTGAGCAACGGCTGGGGGGCCAGTTGGAGCGCGAGCTCCAGACAGAATCGATCGTTGCGCGCAGTACCCTCACCGGATCGTGGTCACCCACTACTTGGCTGACGGTGGGAGCCGCACTGCCCGTGATTTCCGGACAACTTCAGGTCCAACACCATCCGGTGCGAAGACTGGCAGGACTTGGCGATCTGGAACTATACGGACGAGCGCTGGTGTTTCGAGATCGGAAGTTTTCGCCGCGACATCTTGGGGCCGTGCTCGTCGGAATCAAGCTTCCCACTGGTCCTCGCGTGGAAGATAGCAGTGGATATCCGGCACCAGAGGACTTTCAACCGGGATCGGCCTCTGTGGATGGAATTTTCGGTGCTAGTTACTCGTACTTTGGCGACGACTTCAGCCTGTTCGCATCGCTTAGTTATCGCCACACCACCACCGGCTGGCGTGGCTATCGGCGAGGCTCCAAGATCGGAGCGTCTGCCATCCTTCAGCATCCGATCCATGAACGCGTCGCGCTCGGTATGGGAATGGACTTCGGGCATGCTCTCCCAGATGAGGTGGTTCCTTCCGAGTCCCCAGAGCGTCTACCATTGCCGAACACCGGTGGCACGTTGCTGTCTCTGACCCCGCAGATCCTGTTTTCCTTACGAACCGATTGGCTGCTGCGTGTGGCCGTACAAGCTCCGGTGCTGCAATCATGGAACGCCGATCAGTCTGAGTATCCAACGGGAATTGTTTCCCTCACCGTAGACTTATAAGAGGCACTATATAGTCCTCTTATTGTGAAAGGAACGGCCTTGCGAACCAACAACCTCGCTTCTTCTATCCCGTTTTCTCGCTTGCTGCTGGCTGGATGTGTGCTTTCCATGATGAATGGGTGTTCCAGTCACACCGGTCCAGAGCCAAGCTACGAAGGCTGCGCCACCGACGAAAACTGGGAGACCTTTGACAGCTACATCAGCAGCGGAAAGGTTCAGCACGATCCCCAAAAAAGTCCGCAATGGATTTCCCCTGCACCCTCCCCTTCGGCGACCCTTCCGGCAAGCCTATCGCCGGTGTTCACTTTTCAACCATCACCCACCAGTGCTGGAAGTAAGAATGGGGATGTCAGTTGCGCGCAGTTTCAACCGGTGTCTGTACATCGTGGACATGGCACGACTCCGCTCCATCTTGCACCGATCAGCGGAACGGTTTTTGATCTTCACTTCGACAGCGAAGGGGCCGCTCAGTATCGCATCATCACCACCCGCCAAACGGCCACTGTTCCAACGGGTGTTTGGACGAGTTGGGCGGGCAAAAAGCTCACGATCACGATCTATGAAGCCCAGCTAGCGAACAACGAAGTCACCAGCGGACTGTTTCAAACCGTGGTCGGTGATTTTCTGATTGCGCGTTAGGAATCCATGCCGACTAGGAGGAAGCTCCGGCCGCGATACGGATGGCGCGCTCCGACGGGATGGCCGTCAACATCGAGAGTCCCCCAAGCACCACAAACGGAATCATCTTGGACATCTGATGACTCATCATGACGAGCAGCAGTCCAAAGATCGCGACCGTTTCTGAAAGAGCCATTCGCAGGATCCACGGCGTAAACGACTTGGCCGCCAGTTGGCTGAGCTCGATCGTTGCCGGATCCTCCTTGTCCATGGCTTGTTGGAGCAACTTTTTGGGAAGCAGATAGGACACCGCCAGGCAGCCCAGCGAGGTCACGGCAAATGCCAACTCCATGACGCCAAGCTGCGCGGCATCGGCTGCAGGTGCTGGACCCATTTGCGCGCTCGCGAAGAATCCAAACCCAACGTGGAACCCGATGGAGGCCAGCATCGCCCCCCATACAATCTGTAAGTTCAGGAGCGGGCCCGGGGACGCCGGACCACCAGACGCAGAGGTTCCTTTGGGAGAGGTACCATCCAGATCGACGGGAGACTTCGCGTTCATCATAGCCATTGTAACACGAAAAGGACTTTTTCTCTTGCATCGCTGGTTGTCAGTGATTAGCCATGGCTCCATGAGTGAAGATCGTAGCCAAACCGAAGCCAAGCCCACCGAACAACGAACCTTTTCCACCGAGGTGCAGCAACTTCTGCACCTGATGGTCCACTCTCTCTACAGCAAAAAAGAGATATTCCTCCGAGAGTTGATCTCAAACTCATCGGACGCGATCGACACGCTCCGCTTTATGGCGCTGACCCGACCTGAGCTGGCGCACGCCGTCGAAGCCCAGGAGTCCGCGATCGAGATCGTGGTCGATAAAGAGGCCAAGACGGTCACCGTACGCGATACCGGCATCGGCATGACGCGTCAGCAAGTGATTGACAACGTCGGCACAATTGCTCGCTCGGGGACTGGAACGCTCCTAAAGAAGCTGAAAGAGCAAGGCGGCGATGCGGCCAAATCGCTCGACGTGATTGGTCAGTTCGGCGTCGGTTTTTATTCAGTATTGATGGTTGCGCACAAGGTTGAGCTTGACACGCTGTCCGCAGAGCCCGATTCCCAAGCGGTGCTATTCCGCTGTGATGGCGGCGGAACCTATGACCTGGGAATCGGCTCCCGAACCAGCGTTGGTACAACGGTGACACTCCATCTGAACGATGACTCGGTGGAGTATCTGGAATCTTGGCAGCTCGAACACGTCGTCAAGCAGTATTCAAACTACGTGAAGTGGCCCATCCGGCTTGATGGCAAGCAGCTCAATCGGGCCACGGCTCTGTGGTCGAAGCGACCGAGCGAAGTGACCGAGACCGAGTACAACGACTTTTACAAAGAGCTGTGCGGCGGCTTTTCGGAAGATGACGTTCCACTCGGAAAACTGCACCTGTCGATCGATACGCCGTATCAGTTCCAGGCGATTGTCTTCATTCCCAAGAAGCCTCCGTTTGACATGATGATGGATCAGAACCGTCGTCGCGGTATGCAACTGTACGTGCGGCGCGTCTTCATCCTCGATCATGCAGAGGAGCTACTCCCACCATGGCTACGCTTTGTGCGTGGTGTCGTCGATAGCGAAGATCTGCCACTCAATGTCTCACGAGAGATTTTGCAGAAGAATCAGATCATTGCGACGATCCAAAAGCAGATCGTGAAGCGAGTTCTTGAGGAACTCAAAAAGCTGCGCGAACAGAAGCCGGAAGAATATCGCGCCTTCTACGATGAGTTTGGCGGCATTCTGAAAGAGGGAATTTTCCTCGATCACGGCAACAAAGAAAAGGTCGCCGAGGTCTGTCTGTGGTCGTCGCTGAATACGGCTGCTGCGGATCGGATCACAATTCCTGACTACATTGCCAAGATGCCCGCAGGTCAGGACGAAATCTATTACATCACTGGGGCCTCGCGTTCGATTGTGGATAGGAGTCCACATGTCGAAGCGCTGCGCAAACGGAAGCTTGATGTCCTTTTGTTCATCGATCCGATTGATGAATGGGTCGTGCAAGGACTCGCGGAGTTTTCGGGCAAGAAGCTACGCGCCATTCACAAGGGAGACTTCGTTCCTCCCAAGGTGGAGGGAGAGACAGAACCGGAGGCCGAAAAGCAGAATGCCGAGCAGCAGACCGAGGTTCAATCACTGCTTGCCCATCTTCGCGTACGATTCCAAGAACGGATCAAGGAAGTGCGACTGTCTTCACGTCTGACCGATTCGGCCTCTGTTCTGGTTGCCGAGGAAGGTGACTTGGGAGCCCACCTGGAGCAACTCCTGCAACGTGCCGGTCGCAAAGTCGATGTCAAAAAGCCGATTCTGGAGCTGAACCCGAAGAGTCCGCTGGTCGAGAAGCTGGCACACCTTCTGGCCACACGCCCAGGATCTGAAGAGATCAACACGTACAGCGACCTCTTGCTCGAACTTGCGTATCTGGCGCAAGGAACGGTTCCCGAGCCGGGGGCACTGCTTTCCTCTCTCCATCGAGTCCTCGCCCGCGATCTATCGACCCTTGCAGGTTGATCTCCGCTTCGTACAACCCCCTCCGCCCCAACCCGTCTGTCCGCCGAAGGCTCGTGCCTCCAACCAGTAACTCTGATACGCTGCCAGCTATGTCCTTACTCCAGGCAGTCCGAGAGTGTGGCTGGTCCGCGCATCTGTCCCTTTTGCTCGGAAGTTTCGGCGTGCTCACTTCGTTGGCCGCACTGACCCTGCTTGCGACTCCGCAGCGACGCTGGGTTTGGCTGGTTAGCCTGGCCCCTTTGCTATTCGCGCTGCTGAGCCTTGGTGCTGGTGAGTTTGGTGTTCGACAGGGACGCAACGCAGTGGATCAAGCGCTATCGATCACCGCGCTCGATGCCGAGCAGCACCAACGACTACAGATTCAGGGTTATTCAGAGGCGGCTCAATGTCGAACGGTCGCAACCCGGGCCAGCGCACTCCCTCTCCTGCTCGGTTTCTTGGCAATGGGCCTGGGTCTGCTCGCAAACAAGCGACCGGAACAGCGCTAGGCTCGGTGTTCTTCCACACGATGGAGTGATGGCCATGTCGCATTCGTACACTGGACCCAGTTTTGGTAGTACCGGGGCAGTCCGAGCGAAACGTCGTGAAGATGAAAAGGGATTGGTCGCAGATGCTCTGGCCGGACAGCTTTCTTTGGAACGCAGACAGCGCATTCGGGACAAAGCGCTCGCCGAAATTCCAAGTTGGTATAGTCCCTACGGACAGCTTACTGCGACGATCGGAATCGGTGTCGTGGCACTCCTACTCGGAGTGTGGGAACTTTCACGACTGTCAGGCATCCGGCTCACAGACTATCTGATCATTCCGCTGACGTTTGTGATGGCCAACTTTTTTGAATGGCGGGTTCACAGAGACGTCTTGCATCGTCGAAGAAAGCTCTTTGAAACGCTGTATGACAAGCACACTCCGATGCATCACATGATCTATGTGGAGCAAGACATGGCACTGCGCAGCGTACAGGAGTTTCGGCTGGTCCTCATTCCTGCGGTGGGCGTGCTTGGCATTGTCGTGCTGACGGCACCGTTTGCGCTGGCGATCAGCTATCTGTGGTCGGCCTGTGCTGGGTGGTTGTTCCTAGTCACCGCAAGTCTCTACATGGTGAGCTACGAAGTGCTTCATCTCTGTTACCACGCGCCACATGACAGCTTCATCGGTCGACGCCGCTTCATCGCCGCGATGCGGACCCACCACGCGAGACATCACAACCCGCGCTTGATGCAGCGCTGGAATTTTAATGTGATTTTTCCGCTGGCGGATTGGGTGTTGGGAACGATTGCGCCAAAGGGAGAGAATCCGATCATCGATTCCCGGGAGACCCCGCAGACTCCGCAATGACCGCTCAGGACCAGCGCAGGATGACGGGCTTACGGATTCCTTACAACAGCGAGGCTTCGTCGATCAGTGATCATTCAGCGGTCACTGCGTACCTTTTTAGCGGTCACTGCGTACCTTTTTGAATGAACTCGATCTTGTAGCCATCGGGATCTTCGATGAAGGCGATGACGGTGGTGCTGTGCTTCATCGGGCCGGCCTCACGCGTCACCTTGCCCCCCAAACGCCGAACCTCTTCGCAAGCCTGATAGGCATCCTCGACCTGGATCGCGATGTGTCCAAAGCCGTTTCCCAGGTCGTAGCTTTTGGTATCCCAGTTGTGCGTAAGTTCCAGCACGGTGTGGGTGCTTTCTTCGCCGTAGCCGATGAAGGCCAACGTGAACCGACCCTCGGGATAGTCTTTGCGACGGAGAAGTTTCATGCCCAGGACTTGTGAATAGAACTGGATCGAACGATCCAAGTCACCGACCCGCAACATGGTGTGTAGTAGGCGCATCGTAGCTGTCTCCTTCAACGGGAATCCTAACCTACCGCGCCGAACCGCTTCTCGGCCTTCGATTGTCTTTTTCGAGAGAGTGCGCTTTACTGCGCGGTGATGAGAACGGGCAAGGTGGATACGTCGCAATTTGCGAAGGGCGGCGGGTCACAGGGATCGGGCAGCGACGCAAACACGCTCCAGGTCTATGCCTACGCCTATGCGACGACGTTTCGCCTGCGGGATCTGGCACCCCTGTTTCCGGAAGCAACGGTCGAGCACGACAAAGACTGCTTGGTCGTTCGGTTTCCGTCGGAAAAGACCCGCATTGCCGTGCTGTTTGACTTTGGCTCGGTGGTGTTGATCGGTCTACCGAAGGATGAGCGCGAACGACTCATCCATGCGATTGGGTTAAAGATCGGACCAGAGCCGCATCCACCGCTTACCGAAGACTTCATGGTCGAAGTCCGCCCGGGGGCACCCGTGGAAGTGCAGTTCGATCGCGTGATCCTGTCCGAGGCGTCGATGCCAGCACTCAAGGTCATCAGCTTGGTGATCGCGCAGTCTGCGGCGATGGACTACTACGATGAAGACGTACAGGAGATCCAGCAGCGCACCAACGTCATCACCCGCGCCCTGCAACTCGATGGACGGGTGCCGGGCCGGTTAGATAATTTGGTGAAGTTTATCGGCTCGTGCATCGAAACCAAGAACGGCATGATCGCGACGCTCGCCCTGTTCGACAAACCGGACTCAACGTGGGAGGATCAACAGATCGATCGTCTCTACGGCGGCCTGCGCAATGAGCTGGAGATCGACGATCGCTTCCGAGCCCTGGAAGCCAAGCTGCGAATGATTCAGGAAAACCTGGTGCTGCTCGCGGATTTGTATCACTCGCGAAGCACCTGGCGACTTGAGCTGACCGTCGTGCTGCTGATTCTTTTCGAGATCCTCCTTAACCTGTGGAACCTGTTCCGTGGCGGCACACACGCTTGAAAAATCACGACTGATTCTGGACGTCATCATTCCGGCTCTGAACGAAGAGAGCGCGGTAGGTGCCGTGGTTTCATCGCTCAAGGCCCTGGGTCATCCGGTGCGGCATGTCGTGGTGATCGACAACGGCTCGACCGACCACACCTCCGAAGCGGCCAAGCAAGCGGGGGCGCTGGTGGTCAAGGAGAGCGTGCGTGGCTACGGTGCGGCGTGTCTGCGCGGAATGGCATTCCTGGCCAGGCAAGAGGTGAGGCCCGACGTAGTGGCCTTTCTGGATGCGGATGGCTCGGACGATGCAAAGGATCTGCCCCGGATGATCGATGCGGTGGTCGGAGGCGCGGATCTGGTGGTCGGCTCGCGAACGCTCGGCGTAACCGAACCAAAAGCGCTTTCGACCGCACAGCGAGTGGGCAATGCGGTGGCGACCACGCTCATACGGGCTGTCTACGGTCAGAACTATACCGATGTCGGTCCGTTCCGATTGGTCCGCTATCCCGCCCTGCTCGCGCTCGGAATGACGGATCAAGATCACGGCTTCATGATCGAGATGCAGGTCAAGGCGGTACGGCGTGGCCTCCGCATCGTCGAGGTTCCTGTGCACTACCACCCCCGAGTGGCCGGCGAGTCCAAAAACGTCAAGGGCAGCATGGCCGCAGGTCGCAAGATGCTCCTTACGATCCTGCGCCACTCGACCCAGCGCTAGGTAGTTCCCATCTGGCCATCAGGAGCGGCCGGCCGGGCTCAAGTTACAGCATCCCCGGTGGCAGGCCCATTCCCATCGCGGTGCGGCGCATCTCTTCCTCTTCCAGGCCCCGCGCTTTTTGGAGCGCTTGGTTCACCGCCGCCACGATCAGGTCTTGCAGCATCTGCGGATCTTTCGAGTCGATGACCTGCGGATCAATGCGCAGCTTGAGCAGCTCGCGGGTGCCCGTCACCACCGCCGTCACCAGACCGCCGCCTGCGCTCGCTTCGACCGTCTTTTGGCCAAGCGTATCGTGGGAGCGGACCAGTTCTTCGCGCATTCGCTGCGCCTGCTGCATGATCTGGCCCATGTCGGGCATTCCGGGAATTCCGCCAAAAGGATTGCTGGGATCGGACATCTCAAGACACCTCGTCAAGTAGGGTCGGTGATAGAAACGATACCGCACCAAACGCATCGCTGAGAAGTTGCCTGGCAGGATGCTGCTCGGCTTCCCGTTTGCGAGCCATTTTGTCGTCGCTTACCGCTTGCGTCTGAAGTTCATGCCGCGACCACCGCGCCGGGTCCATCGGTCGCGCCGCTTGGTCGAGCCGCAGATCGAGGGCGATCTCGGACCCCAATATGTCCGACAGCGCAGCCTTGATGCTCTGGCGCTTGGGCTCGGCCATTTCCAAGCTGGTATCTTTTTCAAAGCCGAGCACCACCGTCCCCTGTTGCCACACGACCGGGCGCGCATCATCCAGGATCGCCAGCAGTGGATACTCGGTCAGGATGCGCGAAACCGTCTGCTGAAAATCCGCGAGTTCTCCAAGAACCACGGGCGGTACCACATGCTCGGCAATGGGCGGTGTGATGGACGCAATAGGGGCTGTCGCCACAGCCGCGGCGACTCGAGGAGCCGGGGCCGGGGCCATCGGAGCCGGAACAGCCACGACGGGAACCGAGACAGGCGCTGGCGCAGCAATCGCAGCACCGACCGGGGCACGCGACGGCTCAGGTCGCGGCGCAGGCCGAGCGGTGCTAGCGGCGAAAGGGCGCGGTTCTTCGCCTCCCGCTGGTGGGGCTGCGCTACGAGGACGCGCCGGACTTGCGCCGGACAGCCGCTCCTCGAGATGTTCCAAGCGATCGACCAGCTCCCCGATCGGTTGCATCGGCTCGATGCTGCACAGCTCAACGACCCCGACCTCCAGCACATAGCGCGGCAGAGCCGCCCGCGAGGTCTCGTCGGCCACCCGCATCATGCGATGAAAGAGCTGCTCGGCCCGACCCCGCGAGTGCTCGGCCTGCGACTTCAGCTCTTCCAGCTCCGATGGGGTTGCTTCCAGCAGCGGCAACGGGTCTTTGACCACCGAAATCACCAGCAGATCCCGCAGGTGCCCAAGCAGCGTCTTCGCAAGCTGAAGCAGATCAAAGCCGCGTCCATACGCGCTATCGATGAGCTGCAGCGCCGAGGCCGGCTCACGGTCCACGATCGCTCGGCCCAGCCCGACAATCAGCCCGCGATCGGCTACGCCCAGCACCGCCGAAGCCTGCTCCTCGGTCAGCGTGCCTTCCGTCGAGGCCAACACTTGATCGAGCAGCGACAGCGAGTCCCGCACCGAGCCCTGCCCTTCCCTGGCCACAAGCTGCAAGGCCGCTGGCTCGAACACGATGCCTTCTTGGCCGAGCACGGACCCCAGGTGTTCGACGAGACGTGCCGTCGGCACCAGCTTGAAGTCGTAGCGCTGGACCCGCGACAGGATCGTCTGCGGCAGCTTGTGCGGATCGGTGGTCGCAAACACAAACAGCGCGTGCGGCGGCGGCTCTTCGAGGGTCTTGAGCAGCGCATTGAACGCGCTCGTGGACAGCATGTGGACTTCGTCGAGGATGTAGAGCTTCTTTTTGCCCCGCACCGGCGCGTAGCGAATCGACTCGCGCAGCTCGCGGATGTCCTCGACGCGGTTCTGGCTGGCGGCATCGATCTCTTGCACGTCTACCGAGGTACCGTTGGTGATCTCGATGCACGCCGGACAGACGTTGCACGGATCGGGCGTCGGTGCCTTCTCGCAGGACAGCGCCTTGGCCAAGATCCGCGCCGTCGTGGTCTTGCCGGTACCGCGACCGCCACAGAACAAAAACGCATGATGAATTCGCCCACGACGGATGGCGTTTTGCAGCGTGCGGGTGACGTGCTCCTGGCCGATGACGTCGGCAAACGTCTGCGGTCGATACTTGCGCGCCAAAACCAAATACGACATGGCCAAGGGTTAAAGCACCGCGAAGCAGCATCCGCAAGCGCCAAAGCGAGCCGGGAGAGCTGGCAACCAAGCACAACCGATTGTGAGGTAGAGTCCCCGACCCATGCACCTGGCGGATGACTTTCGAGACCCTCAGCTTGCGGAGCGGCTACTTACCACGCTCACGCGGCGGCTTGTTCCAGGGCGGACGTATCGGCTGATGGAGTTTTGCGGCGGGCATACCCATGCGCTGTGTCACTCGGGGCTGCTCGATCGGCTGCCCGACGCGGTGCGGATGATTCATGGGCCGGGGTGTCCGGTGTGTGTGCTGCCGATTGGACGGCTCCAGCAGGCGATTGACCTGGCGATGGAACAGCAGGTCATCCTGTGCAGCTACGGCGATATGTTGCGGGTGCCCGGTCGCGGTCGGCAGAGCCTGCTCATGGCGCGCAGTGCCGGGGCGGACGTGCGGATGGTCTATGGTCCAGCCGATGCGCTCGTCGTGGCACGACAGCATCCGCAGCGGCAGGTGGTGTTCTTGGCGGTCGGATTCGAGACGACCACACCGATGACGGCAGCCACCGTGGCCCAAGCGCGGAGCGAAGGCCTCCGCAACTTCAGCATCCTGTGCAATCACGTCCTGACCCCGGCAGCGCTGAGAGGCCTGCTGGCCACAGCGGAAGAGCAAGTTCACGTCGATGGCTTTGTCGGGCCGGGGCATGTCTCAACGATCATTGGCAGTGATGCGTTTGCGCCTTCAGCCAAGCAGTATGGCAAGCCGATCGTCATTGCGGGCTTCGAGCCGATCGATTTGTTGTCGGCGATTCTCCATCTGGTCGAGCAGCTCAACGCCGGGCTCGCCGAGGTTCAAAACGACTTCGTTCGCGCAGTCAGCCCAAGCGGGAACCAGCGCGCCCAAGCGCTGATCTCGCAGGTTCTGGAGCTGCGTGACACGTTCGAGTGGCGCGGGCTCGGTCCGATTCCCCACAGCGCGCTGCGGCTGCGTCCCGAGTATTCCGCGTTCGACGCCGAGCTGCGCTTCTCCCTGTCGACTCCGCAGATCGCCGACCATCGCGCCTGCCGCTGTCCCGAGGTCTTGCGCGGAACCTGTCGTCCCACCGACTGCACCCTGTTTGGCACCGCGTGCACGCCCGACTCGCCCCTGGGCTCGTGCATGGTGTCTCCCGAAGGCGCTTGCGCCGCTTACTTCCACTCCGGTCGATCCCGGCTCCAGGTGTTACCGAATGCCCCCGCATCGCCTCCGACCGCTTGATCTTCAGCATGGAGTCGTCGAGCTGGCCCATGGCAGCGGCGGCCGCGCCACCCATCAACTGATTGTGGAGTTGTTTCAGAGACACTTTGGGAGCCCGCAGCTCGCAGCCGGTCACGATGCTGGGATTTTGCCCCCGCCGAGCGGACGACTCGCCGTGTCCACAGACTGCTTTGTGGTCTCGCCGCTGTTCTTTCCTGGCGGCTGCATCGGCGATCTGGCCGTCCATGGCAGCATCAATGATGTCGCGATGGCCGGGGCTCAGCCACTGGGTCTGACCGTCGGCTTTGTGCTGGAAGAGGGCTTTCCGCTGGCCCAGCTCGACCGCATTGCCGCCGCCGTGGGCTGCGCCTGCGAACGTGCCGCCGTTCCCGTCATCAGCGGCGATACCAAGGTCGTCGAGCGAGGCAAAGCCGATGGTGTATTCATTTGCACGACCTGCGTGGGGATCGTTCCTTCGGCGGTACACATTGCCCCCGATCGCGCTGGTCCCTCCGATGTGATCTTGGTGAGTGGAACCATCGGCGATCACGGCACTGCCATCTTGTCTCAGCGTGAGGGAATTGCGTTTGAGACAGATATCGTCACCGACTCTGCTCCGCTTCATACCCTCGTTGCCGCCATGCTGGACGCCGATCCCGATCTTCATGTCTTGCGCGATCCCACCCGAGGAGGAGTCGCGGCTGCGCTCAATGAAATTGCAGCCTCCGCTCAGGTCGGAATGCAGCTCGACGAAGCAGCGATTCCCGTTCATCCAGCGGTGCGTTCCGCGTGCGATCTGCTCGGACTCGATCCACTCCACCTGGCTTGTGAAGGACGACTCCTGGCGGTCTGTGATACGAGGTCTGCGGCACGAGTCCTAGCCAAGATGCAGGCTCATCCGCTGGGGCGAAACGCCGCCGTGATTGGCCAAGTGGTCTCGGATCCCCTCAGGTTCGTCGAGCTACGGACTCCCTATGGTGGTCGCAGAATCCTCGACTGGCCCGCTGGCGAGCAGCTCCCCCGGATCTGTTAGGCTAGCAACTCTGTTCATACAGCGCAGAAGCTAGTCTTCCTTGGGGGGCATCGTGGCCACTCCGCTTAGCGCACGCCCAATGATTCCCAGAAGCTGCTGCTGATCGTCGGCAGTCAGCGCAATCATCCAAGGCACCGGCTCTCCCAATCGCGCCATAAGCTTGTCCCGAAATGCCTTCCCAGTTCGGGTCAAAGACACTCTCTTGATTCGACGGTCTGCGCGGTCTACGCGGCGCTGTACAAAGCGTTTGGACTCCAGCTTATCGATGAGTCCGGTCAAGTTCGAGGGCTCACAGGCCGATTTCTCGGCCAGATCGCGCATCGTCATCGGACCTTCACTCAGAAACTGGATGAGCTGGACCTGCGTCGCGGACAATCCTAACTCGCTGAAATGGCTCTGGAAGTAGGATCGATGTCGCATGAGCAGCGCAAAGAACGATCGCGCCAGTTCACGCGTCAAGTCTGAGGGTGGCTGCTCCATATGAGCAAACTAACAATTCCCGTCCCGATTTACAATTGATACTTCACAAGTTGAAGTATTTTTAGTTGACACACTGAACCAATTTGGTCACGCTTACTTTTACCAAGATCGGTGTGTGGTGAATCGATGCTTCCCCCTCTGTTTCGGATCGCCTTTCGCAACGTTCTGCGCAACCGACGGCGATCGCTCATTACGTTTTCTGCGGTGTTTCTGGCGCTGGGAGTCATGGTCAGCATTCGCGGCTTCCTAAACGGTCTGCAAGCGACGATCCGTGAGTCGGTTGTGCTCGGTCAAACGGGCGCTCTGCAAGTGCACCGAACCGGATTCCTAAAGTCCGTGAGCGCTACGCTGGAACTATCGATTCCCTCTGATGAAGCATTCCTGAACAAAATCACTGCGGTGCCCGGAGTCAAAGCAGCCACGGCCAGAATCATGTTTGGTGGGATGGCCAACGCCAATGACACCAGTACCGCCGCGCTGTTCAATGCGATGGATCCGGTACGAGAGCTTCTGGTCTGTCCACGCCGCAACGAAATGATCTATCGCGGTAAGAGTCTGAAGGATTCGCCGCCGGCATCTGGGGTGCTGTCCCCCGAGTTGGCCGCCAACCTGGGCGTCAAATTTGGACAACGGGCGACCATCCTGACCAGCGATCGAGATGGCGTAATGAACGCTCTCGACTTCAACTTTGTCGGAGAATACGGACAGCCAGGTCTGCCGCTGCCTGACAAGAAACTGGGCTTTGTACCACTCGCGCTGGCGCAAGAGTTACTGCGTATGGAAGGACGGGCCACCGAGATCGCGGTCGCTCTGCACCGGTTTGATGATGCAGAGAAAGTGAAGCCGGTGCTGCAAGCGGCGCTCGGGCCAGAGTATGAGGTATCGACCTGGCACGATGTGGCTTCCTACGTCGATGATGCCATCGCCACTCAGAACTTCATCTTGAACCTGATTGCCGGACTGTTTCTGTTTGTTGCGCTGCTCGGAATTGCCAACACGATGCTGATGTCGGTGCTGGAAAGAACCCGCGAGATCGGAACGATGATGTCGGTGGGAGTTCGCCGTCACCAAATCCTGACGCTGTTTCTGCTGGAAGCCTCGCTCCTTGGATTGGCGGGCGGGATCCTCGGCGCATTCGCTGGCGGAGGCTTCGTTTTCTACTACGGATACAAAGGAATGGTGCTGCCAATTCCTGGCATGCTGGTACCGCTCCACGTCTTCCCAGTGATTTCGGCCAGCTACATTCTGTTTATCCTTGCGCTCGCTGCCGGAGGAGCCGCCTTGGCCGCTCTGTGGCCGTCGGTGCGTGCCAGCAAACTGCGCCCGGTTGAGGCGCTCTCAGCGGTGTAATCATGAGACTTCTACTGCTTGCACTGCGAAACCTGACTCGAAACAAAAGGCGGACTCTGCTCACCGCGTTGGCGATCATTTTTGGTGCCACCGCGATCGTGATCTTGCAGGGCTTCGTCAACGGCTTCATTCGCAACAATGTCGAGATGATCGTTCAGTCGAAACTCGGCGTGATTCAGGTGTTTCGCAAGGGATACTTGGGCTCAGATGATCCGCTGAAGAAGAGCATTCCCTACAATCCGGCGCTGATTGCGAAGATCAAAGCGGTGCCAGGAGTAACGGCCGTTGCGCCTCGCATCAACTTCGATGGGATGGTGTCAAACGGTGCAGAGTCGACGATGTTTGTATCGGTAGCAATCGATCCAGCGGTCGAATATCAGGTCTGCCCACAGCGTCTGAAACGAGTGGCTGCTGGTTCAACCCCTCTGTCTGCTGGACAGCGTGGTATCGCACTCATTGGCAAGACGCTCGCCGACTCTCTCAAAGCGGACAAAGGCGCGACCTTGGTCATGCAAGCGGCCGGTCCGCACGCCAGCACCAACGCACTCGATGTGGAAGTGGGAGGCTTTTTGCCCACGCTGAACCTAATCGAATCCAAGCGAATGTCGACGGTGCCGCTCGATTTTGCCCAAGACCTTCTGCGAATGAAGGGACAAGTCACAGAGTATGCGGTCGCAGTCACAGACATGCATCAAATGGACCTGATTGCCAACCAAATGCGCGCTTCGCTTGGCAATGAGTTCCAAGTCACAACGTGGGAAGAGCTCGACCCAGCAACCAAGACCCGCGTCGCGTCTTTGGGATACGTCCTGTTGTTTGTCGCTTTGGTGCTGTTTCTCCTCGTCGCAACCGGAATCGTCAACACCATGCTGATGTCGGTATACGAGCGAGTACGTGAGATTGGAACCATGCTCGCACTGGGCGTTCGCCGCTGGCAGATTACGGCACTGTTCCTCCTGGAAGCGACGGCGCTGGGGTTGGGCAGCTCAGTGTTGGGGGTCAGCATTGGCTACCTGGTGGTGAGCTGGCTAGGTCAACGTGGCGTTCCGATGAAACCTCCCGGCGGCGATGTGCTATGGACGTATCCGAGTGTTGACTTGCGCTTCCTGCTCATTGTGATCGGATTCTCAGTCACGGGTGCGGTGCTGTCCGCGCTGTATCCGGCCTACAAGGCCTCGCGGCTCAGTCCTGTCGATGCGTTACGAGCTACTTAAGACGAAACGGTGTACGTGCCCACGCTGTTGCCGCGCAGAAGAGAAAAAAGGAGTCTGTCCCATGTTACGATTCGCTGTCGCTACGGCACTCATGTTTTCCCTGTCTTTTCCATCGCTAGCGATGGCCGCTGATCCGACCCCTGCGGAGCTGCTCAAGCGCTACGATCAGGTGATGTCACCGCGAACTTTTGACGGACTCCTGGTGATGGTTGCGCATCGCCAGGATGACACCACCAGAACGTACAAGTTTCGTGCGCTCAAGTCGGAAGATGACAAAATCCGCACCTGGTTCTTCGAGCCCGCCGCAGCCAAAGGACAAGAGATGCTGCGTGTCGAAGACAACATGTGGGTCTACATGCCCAACTTGAAACGATCACTGCGCTTGGCTTCGCGGGAGAGCTTTCAGGGCGGTGACTTTAACAACGGCGATGTGCTGCGTGTGAACTACGTAGCGGACTATGACGCCAAGCTGAGTCCATCGGGCGATGACAAGATGTGGCTGTTGGATCTGACCGCGAAGAACAAGGAAGCCGCCTACGATCACATCAAGCTATGGATGACCAAAGAAGATCAGCAGCCAGCCAAAGCGGAATACTACGCAGCGTCGGGAAAGTTGCTTCGTTCGGCCAAGTTCGAGGATGTGAAGGACTTCCACGGACTCAAGCGTCCCTCTCATATCACCATGCGCAACGAGCTAGCCACCAAGCGCTACTCCGAGATGAACACCCTGGATATGAAGCTAAACCTGGACATTCCTGCGCAGAAGTTCGTGCTTGATGATCTAGGTCGCTAAATAGATGCAGTTGCGGACTCCCATACTTTGGCTGTGCGGGCTCCTGTGGGCTCTCTTTGGGGGGCCTTTTGTGAACGCTGCGTTGGCGCAGGAATCACTCGATGATCTCGACGCCGCCAAGAAGGGAGACAGCGGGAGCAAGAAGCTCACCGCTGAGGTGAATGGCTACGTGGACAACCGGTTCCAGTACGCCTTTATCAACCCGAATGCCTCGTTTCTATCGACGATCAATCAGCCTTCGATCCAGGAAATTCTGGAAGGCAACATCCAGCTCAAGATCAGCTTCGGAGCGAAGGCGTTTGTCTATTCTGACGTCTCGCTGATCTACCAGAACGGCTGGCTATTTTATGACAAGGACGGAAGCGGCGGACGGACCAAGATTGATGATCATGATGTCGCGACGTTGCGACCGTTTGTCGTCCCCAGTGAGCTGTATGTGTCCGTTTCTCCCAAGCCGTGGCTGAACATTCTAGTTGGCAAAAAGAGAATCATCTGGGGCTCCGGTTTCGCTTTCAATCCGACGGATCTCATCAACCCGCCCAAAGACCCAACCGACCCCAACTTTCAGCGCGCTGGGCAGTGGGTTGCCCGAATTGAACTTCCGTTTGAGAAATTCACCATCAGCACGCTGTTTTCGCCGCAGGTGTTGTACCAGCAAAACGGCCTTCCGTTTGCGATGATGAAGTATCCAGACTATCCGCTTGCCGACGGAACCAAGCCGCCGGATGACTCGTATCACTATCTGCTCGCGGCGCGTCTGTATCTGCTGCTGTTTAACACCGACATCAACCTGTTTTACTTTTTCTCGAACAAGTACAACGACTCCTTTCAGAATGCCTCACGCTTCGGTGCCAGCTTCTCGCGTTACTTTTTCACCGACTACGAGCTTCACATCGAGTCTCTGTTTCAAGTGGGAAGTGGCAAGCTTTATCCGAACCATGCCTGTGCCAACGGCGGAGTCTGTAATCCGCAGACCGCGCTGTCCGCAAGCAAGCTGGAAGACGGCGTTCTGTATCCGCGACTCCTCGTAGGCGGCCGGACCCAGTTCCGCGATGAGAGCACGCTCTCTGTGGAATACTACTACCAAGCAGATGGCTACTCTGCGCTAGAGTTTGAAGACTATCTGCGACTTGCGAGCCGTGCCCAAATGGCTGGACTGACTGGCGTTGGACAACCCACTGGCGGCTCGACCGGGGCGATTCCGCAGCGCTTCACGTTCGATCCGCTGCGTCGTCATTACCTGATTCTTAGCTACAACAAGCCGAAGATCCGCGATGACTTTGCGATTGGGGCGACCCTGATTGCTGGACTCGCAGATCTTTCGGGAACGCTGTCACCGACGTTTTCCTGGAATGCTCAGGAGTGGCTTACATTGTCTCTGTACGGCTTCATCCCGATTCGCGGAATCCCGGTTGGAACCGTCTCTGTGAACGATGTGAACTACAGCGAATACTCGCTACTCCCGATGGATTTCCGATTCCTTTTCGAGGCGCGAGCCTATTACTAGAGGGTATGTCATGAGCCAAAACGAGCGCGGCAAGTCGCTCATCACGTTGCGCGACATCGTCAAGCAGTACCACCTTGGGAAGACCATTGTGCCTGCACTCCAAGGCGTTGATTTAGACGTCGCACGCGGTGAGTTTACGGTGGTGATGGGCCCTTCCGGATCGGGCAAATCGACCCTCCTGAACATCATCGGTTGTCTCGATTCTCCGACCAGCGGAACCTACCAGTTTGATGGTCAAGAGGTCGGCAATCAGGACTTTGACAAGCTCGCCGAGCTGCGCAATCGCAAGATCGGAATCATCTTCCAGTCCTTCAACCTGATTCCGGTGCTCAACGTGATCGAAAACGTCGAGTTTCCTTGCCTGATGCGCAAAAATCCGGAGACCCTTCACAGCCTGCGCGAGCGGGTGGTAAAGCTCTGTGAGGATGTCGGTCTGGGACCATTCCTGCAGCATCGACCGGATGAGCTTTCCGGTGGCCAGCGTCAGCGGGTCGCCATTGCACGGGCGCTGATTACGCATCCAGAACTCGTGCTCGCCGATGAACCCACCGCCAATCTAGACTCGAAGACCTCGGAACAGATCATCGCGCTGATGCAGAGGCTTAACGAGCAAATGGGCGTCACGTTCATCTTTTCAACCCACGATCCGCGCATCATGCATCACGCCAAACGCGTGGTGTACATTGCCGACGGTAAAATTCTCGATCACAACCCCATGGTGGCGGCATAATCATGGCTCGGTGGCTACGCGCAGGCGGCGTGATGCTGCTCTGCTTGCTCTGCTGTCCACTCCCGGCCTGGGCTGCGGACGTGAAGCTACCTGCGCAGGTGTCACCCGATGCACCCGAGCCGCCCCCTGCCCCACTTCTCGATGAAGAACCTCCTCCTACGGAAGTCGAACCGGACCCAGCACCGCTGCGAGAGGACACCGCTCAAACCAATCTGTTGGCACAAAAGGCGGCGCTTGCTCGACAGCATCGAATCTATGGTGCAACCGGTTATGTCGGGGCGGCTTTCACGATCGGATTGGTGGTGTCGGGAATCACATTGGGACTCCTTTCGCAGAGTCGTTCCGACCAGCTCAGTCGATTCACGCTCCAGAGCGATAACGGGCTACCCCCTCTATACGATGCAGCGCAACGCGACAGCTATGAACGTCTCCAGCTTGAAGGACAAACCTTCCGGAAGGCCACCATCGCCTGTTTCACCGTTGCAGGAGCCACGGCGATCGGAACCGGACTCCTGTTTTGGAAGCAGAGTCGGATCGAGTCTGCTCAAAAGAAGCTGGCACTCCTTCCCGCAGTATCTGCAAGTCACGTCGCGCTAGCCGTGATCGGGAGATGGTGATGACCCGCAACCACTCGCTCGCGACCCTGTTCGCTACCGCTGTGTTCATCTCAGGTGCCACGCTGTGGAGCAGTTGCTTTGCACCGACCTACTCCGACTGTGCCTTCCGCTGCGCAAGCACCGAACCCTACTGTCCTGCCGAGTATGAGTGCAAAAGTGATGGATACTGCCACCTGCCAGACAGTACCGCGCTGTGCGTGATTCCTAAGGCAGTCGACTTTTCAGGAGTAGTCCTTCCTGATCTGTCGATTCCAGAGGATGCCACGACCAATCCCGATGGTAGTTGAGCCATCCCTAACGACTCGCTTTGGGAGCCTTCGGAATCTTTTCCAGCGCTTGTTCGACCGTCGTTAGTGTGCCGTGGTCAACGGCGCGTACGATGCCTGATCCATCGATCAAAAACGAAGTCGGATACGAGGCCACCCCATAGGCGTCATAGGCCTTGCGATCGATGTCACGTCCCACAGAGTAACCGGGCGAATAGCGACCGATCACATCCTGGATCTTGTCTTTAGACTCAGTAGACAGCGCCAGCAAGCGAAGGTCAGGACGATGCGCTTGCAGATCGTTTAAGTGCGGGATCTCGCGCAAACATGGGCCGCACCAGCTTGCGAAAAACACCAGCAGCACCGGCTGACCTTTGAGAGCTGCCAGCGTTCCCGATAGCGCCGCCGCTGGCAGTTTCGGGCCGTGAAGCTGCTCGATCA
The DNA here is from genome assembly GCA_937859535.1 of uncultured Myxococcales bacterium. GTDB lineage: Bacteria > Myxococcota_A > Polyangia > Palsa-1104 > JAEUJZ01 > JAEUKA01. The sequence continues at coordinate 4,009 of CALLYL010000675.1, read as the reverse complement.
CAAACTCCGGCGCCGGTTGACCGATCAACTGCTTCTGCCTCTCCTCGGCAAGTTGCATGGACAGCATCTGGAGCTGATCTTCGCTTGGCCGCGACAACAGCATCACCTGTACATCATGAAGCTGGCCGCTCGACTGCCGCAGTCGCAGCGTCACCGTCTGTCCCGGTTTCTGCGCCCGCACTTGCGCGGCCAGATCTTTGGGTGCCGCAATCGGCCGACCATCGAACGCCACCACCACATCCCCACGCATGAGCTGTTGAGCCGCCAGCAGCGACTGGAGCGGCGACCCTGGGATGACCTCGGTGATTCGAGCCCCGCCTTGCGGCGTCGATTTCAATTCGACCCCCAACCACGGCGGCTCGGCCCCCGCACTCGTCGGAACAAGCACAAGTCCGGTCAGCAAACCGATGCTTAGCCCAGCCAGGAGCCCATGCCGAAGCCAAGTCGCAAACCCGAGGGTCCGTATGCGGTTCATGGACTCATTACTTAGCATGCCCGACGGCATCGCGACATCAACCGCGCAACTTTTTGACCTGTTCGCACGCCCCGCGATATCGTCCGCGACCATCTACCAGGTATTCGACATTCGCACCGACATTCGCCCGACCGTGGCCGAGATCGATCTCGGTGCACTGCGCCGCAATGCCGATGTATTGCGCAGCGCGGTCGGCAGCGCCAAGACCGGTCTTCTGGCGGTCCTGAAAGCCGACGCCTATGGACATGGTGCGGTAGCCTGTGCAAGAGCCCTCGAAAAGAAGGTCTGGGGGTTTGCCGTTTCTCTGGTCGAGGAAGGGGTCGAGCTGCGCCGTGCGGGCATCGAACTGCCGATCGTGGTGCTCGGTTGCTACTACGGGCTGTCACATCGTGATGTGGTGGCGTACCGCTTGACCCCAGTCATTGCCGATGTCCGCGACCTCACTCGTTTCGCGCACGCCGCCGATGAGCTGTCTGCACCGCGAGTTGGCATTCACCTAAAGGTGGATACCGGCATGTCTCGACTTGGGGTCCGGTCCGATCGGCTCGATTCGTTTATGAATGAGCTGCAGCGGCACAGCGGACTGTATCTATCTGGTCTCTGTACGCATCTCTACGATGCCGATGGCGAAGACTCCGCTCCGACGGAAGGACAGCTCCGACGACTGGCTGGTTTTGTCGAGCAGCTACAAGCCCATGGTGTGAAGCCCGGCGTGGTTCACGTGGCAAATACCGCTGGAGCGGTGCGCTTCGCGGAAGCTCGCTTCGATTTGGTGCGGGCCGGCATTGGACTGTTTGGTGTGGCACCGACCCATACCGAGCTAGCGACCCTGTGGCCGGTGATGTCGCTGCGCACCAAGATCATTTCGTTGCGGGAACTGCCGCCTGGCGAAAACGTTAGCTACGGTGGGAGAACCCGTGTCGGTCGACACTCGCTGTGTGCCACGCTGCCGGTAGGCTACGCCGACGGCTACACCCGCCGAATGAGCGACTCCGCCTACGTGCTGTGTGGTGGTCAGCGTTGCCAGGTGATGGCACCGATCACCATGGATATGACGATGGTGGATGTCACCGAAGTGGCCGGTGTCAAAGTCGGCGATGAGGTGATTTTACTCGGGGCCCAATCGGGCCCATCGGGTCACAGCGACCGAATCACGCTGTCCGAAATGGCCTCATGGGCCGGTACAATCCCCTGGGAAGTCTGCACCGTCGTCTCAAAGCGGGTGCCGCGCATCTACACCGGCGATGGCCGAACCTGAGTTTTGCGTAAGAGGCACCTTGACTTGATGGGTGAATGTGATGATGTAGCTGCCTCGCTGGTTAGTTAATGACAGACATCAGCGCCTTCAGGCAAATTAGGAACTGGCTAACTGAACTAGAGCCAAAACGTCCCTTGGAGAGTTCAATGACGTGCTCGCGAATGTTGTTCCTCGGTGTAGTGATCGGAGGCGGATTGCTGACGATCTCGTCTCAGCCGCTTTATGCGCAGGCGGCGGGTGCTGCCACCAAGGCCCCGGCAGCAAAGCCTGCTGCCACGGCTCCGAAAGCACCGACCGCTACGGCACCGAAGGCGGCGGCTCCTGCTGCTCCTGCCTATCCCGCTGGCGTTCCCGAGGCGAAGCTACGGAGCTCTCACCACCAGGTCGAGATGGTTTCAAGTAGCGAACGTCACGGTGCGCGCAAGGACGAAGTGGTCATGCCTGGAACGCGTGTTGACAGCGCGGCAGGCTCGGGAGCCGAGGTCTCCTTCGCAGATGGAACTCGGGTATTCGTGGGAGAGAACACCTCGTTCTCTGTCTATGGAGTCCCTCCTCCGTCCTCAGCCAAGGGCCCGGCAAAGAAGATAGTGGCGGGCAACAACACCATTACGGTCGGTGAAATTACCGTTGTGGTTCCCGCTGCCCCCGCCGTACTGGGTGCGCCCACAGCGGCTGGAAAGAAGCCTGCCGCCAAGCCCGCACCGGTAAAGATTGCGCGCACGGCCATCATTGTTACGCCGGTCGGCAAGGTAACGGTCAATCCAGGCAGCGCTGCACGAATTTCTGTCGAACCGAAAACCGGTGCGACACGCGTCTCGCTCTATGACGGTGCAGCCACCCTCGCTGGCAAGGGCAAGCCCATCAACCTTGCGCCAAACCAAAGCAGCACGATTGCCAATGTTACGGCAACTCCGACGGCAGCTCAGCCGCTTCCGGCGGCCCCGACCATCGTGGGGGTTCCGGGCTTGGTGCTATCGACCGGTGGTCCGGTGGACGTGAAGGGCTCTTACGCCGCAGTTGGTGCAGCCCCCGCTGGCTGGCAGGTTCAGGTTGCCCAGGATGCAGCTTTCGAGTCGCTCGTGCGGGATACCCGGGTGGGTGCTGCGGAGACTCGAGTAATGCCTTCGGCCGTGGGCCCGGGCGACTACTATGTCCGAGTCAGCGCTGTGAATGCTGAAGGTGCGGTTGGTCCGTGGAGCGCGCCGAGCCATGTTCAAGTGGCGCGGGTCGTGCTTTGGCCGGGCGGTGAGGGCAAGCGCGCCGCCATCCAGGTCGATGGCAAGGGCGTGTTCTGTGGTCTGAACGGTACCGAGCTGCAAGCAGTCGGTCAGCCGATGCCGTTACAGCCTGCCCGTGAGCATACCCTACGCTGTGCAATGGCTCAGAGCGGTGCCAAGCCCGAGGACAACAGCGAGTTCAAAGTCTCGGCGACCCAGAGTGGCCCGGTGGTGGCCAAGCTCGATGTCGGTGCGCCGACGTTCAACCCGCAAGAAGGACAGCGAGAGGTGCGACTCCAGCTCTCGGATGCAGCCGGCAGCCCGATCTCGGGCGCGACGGTTGTGGCCGAGGGGACGGGTGGTTCCCGTGCCGATGCGGTTCGCGAACTACCGGGAACTGGAACGTACGTCACGACGGCCCACTGGCCGCCGGGCAAGACCGGCCTCGGCCTGCGCTACACCATCAACGGCGTCGAAAACTACGAATCAGCGCTGCCTGATGCGGTGCCGATGGCCGCTGGCAAGGACGAGCCGAAAGAGGATGCTCCGGCTACCGATCGTGCACCTGCGAAGTCATTTGCGGTCGAAATTGGCCTCATGGGGCTCACCCAGGTCGACATTCCCCGTGGCGTGTTCGGCGTAGGTGGTGCACTGGAGATCGGCGGTCGACTAAAGCTTCCGTACGGTGCGTTCGCGTTTTCGCTTCGCCCGCAGTACGAGTACTTTGCGCCAGCGCCTGGTGCTTCGCACGTCGTCGGCGGTGGTTTGCTACTCGCCTATCGCTTCCGCAGCCTGGATGCGGCGTGGGCTCCCTACATCGGTGTGCTGCCGCAGTTCTTGGCCGAGTACAGCTTCCTCGCCCGGGACGGCGTCCAGATTCAGGATGGCTCGTGGATGAGCCAGGTCGGACTCGGCGGGATCCTCGGTGCCGAGATTCGTCTCCGCCGTGGCAGCGTCTTCATGGAAGGCGCTTACCGCCACATCATTTGGGGCCGAACCGAGCGCACTGACTACGCGCCGCTCAACGGCGTGTATGGCAACCTCGCTTACCGCCTCAAC